>JBGCDP010000211.1:0-38278 GCA_045105475.1 Anaerolineae bacterium | reverse complement strand
GCTTCAGAAGTGGTGCCAGGGCCAAATGTACCAATAACGCCACTGCTATTGGTCGTCGCCATTGTCCGGAGCCCTTCCCCAGTAGCCAAGGCTGCGGGCAGTTCAAAGCTGAATTTGCCATCTGAATCCGCATCAACTGAGCCTAACCACTCAAATGCTTCCTCGATATCGTCAGTATCATCTAGGTAAAAGTCAATCGTACAGTCTGGGCATGGAAAGCCTTCTTCAGCTTGGCCCTCAATCGATGTACCGTCGATATTGGTAATTCTTGCTGGTTTGAAAAACTTCAAACTTGAGTTGATATTGCCAGAGAAGATAAGAATTTTACCTGGCCCATTCCGTACAATATTTCCATAAATTGTATTTTGGCCAAACAAAGGAGAGCTGTCTCTTGAAAACATCGCAGACTCTTCCCCTTCTTCAAAACTAACTTTGGTGTTTGCCATGACATTTTCAGCAATTTCATGCCCGCTTCCAGTTATATTCATTGCATGTCCACAAACGCCTTCGTCTGCACCATTTATATCGACGCCGATACGGTTGTTTGCAATGAGATGGTCAGCACCAAAGATTTCGATGGCTACAGGCGAGGTGTCATTTGCAGACCGCATGATGTGCATACTCAAAATAATATTATTCGATATTTCATTTCGGCTACCACTCAGTGAAAGTCCCCAACCGCCATACCACAATGCAGGATCATAACTAAATGATGGGTTACATTCGTTAGCTTCGTTGACTTCAGGGATCGTACCATCAGCCCTTGTCCCGATAAGGTTAAGGGTAATTAGATTATCATCTCCACCATCAATATTGATCGCTTTTGCAAATGCGCCGGAAATAACATTTAAGGCAACTGTGTTGTTATCTGAAGCAACAACCATCCCCCCCATGGCCAAACGTTTGCGATCATTAACATCACGGAAGTGGATCTCTTGACCATCATCTGACAATCCCATCCAAATATTTTGGATCGTATTGTTATCAGCCTTATTCTTAATGAAAATGGCTCCGCCGTTTTTCCAAGAAATGTGTTTGATCACATTATTCGTGCTTTCAATTTCCAAGCTTGTATCACCAGTATCAATAATGATAGGTGGTCCGTCTGTACGGCCGCCAGGCTGAGTCGAGCCGTCGATTGTGACAGAGCCATTTAAGTCGAGGATCGTATCAGTTTCCATGGGTGGCAAAACTGAATCTAATTCAACGGTCCACGTTCCATCTACTTCTAAACTTGCGTTTGGATCATTGGCGGGAATATTAAAGTTAATAAAAATGCCGTCTGTGCGGTCGCTTTGCGGCCGGGCCGATGATTCCACAATAGCACGGCGTAACGTACATTTCCCATCTGGGGCAGGGAAGAAAAAGCTCCCTTGAGTAAAACCACAGGTATATTTCAACAAATTCTGGTTATTACTGTCAGCATCACTTTGAGTATGATCTTCCGTCGTATCAACCGTAATAATCAGTGGTGCTTGGGTCACATCGGCCGCTAGGCCTGCCTCATATAAATCAGGACTGGCCAATACTGACATTGGATTACTTTGAATTAAAAATAGCCCAAACAGTGCCACTAAAGCACTAACAGACATCGCTCCAAGGCTTAAACGTATCCTTGATCTTGAAAAACTTTTTTTCATATCATTCTCCTTAAATAAGCTGACTAAGCTTTTTTCATCACTTCCTCTTTCGCATTTCACAGATGGAAAAAGAACAATTCAATTTCAATAGTTCAAGCCACGTCCTAAAGCCTTAGGGAGCAAGAACCGATTGAAGTAGGAGAAATGTACTAAACGAGGCGTTACATAGGCGTTACCTCTAGATATGCGAAGTAAGCTTCTTTTTTCAAAAAATAACACTTTAATAAGACCCTTATTTCTATCCAAATGAACTGAAGATCGCTTGTAAACTGACCTTCAAACCGTTAGAATCCAACATCTAGGAGGACGATGATTTTTGCATCATCAGCCAAAAAATATCGGACAAATTGAATATCTCGTCGTGGGTCATGTTACACGTGACAAAGTAGATGACAGCTATGTGCCTGGTGGCACAGTTACCTACTCTGGTCAGCTAGCCAGAGCATTAGGCTGTCGTACCGCTGTTTTAACAAGCGCCAGAGAAGATTATGACCTCCGGCCGATTCTTGAGGGGCTTGAAGTACGCAAAATCCCGGCCGAGCATGACGCCATCTTTTCGAACATTTATGATGGGAACAACCGGATTCAGCTTTTGCACAGCAAGGCCAACGACATCATGGCGGCTGATGTGCCTGAAGCTTGGATGGATGCAGAAATTGTTCACCTTGGCCCATTAACCAACGAAGTTGATCCCAATATGATTGACATGTTCCCGAACAGTCTCGTTGGGTTAACGCCTCAGGGCTGGATGCGCCGCTGGGGTGACGATTGTCGAGTATGGGCCACTTCATTTCCGGCCGAAGAAATGCTTTTAAAAAAAGCGGCAGCGACTGTCATTAGCGAAGAAGATTTGCTAGACGATGACATGTTTCGTCGTTATATCGAATGGGCAAACATCTTGGTTGTAACTGAGAATTTTGCAGGGTGTACCGTTTACAGCAACGGCGAGTCGGTCCAAGTGCCAGCACCCCGTATAGAGCTGGTTGAACCAACAGGAGCGGGTGATATTTTTGCAGCCGCATTTTTTGTAGGATTACAACGGTCAGGCAGAGATCCGGTGCAAGCGGCCGAGTTCGCCAATCATGTGGCAGCCCATTCAGTCACAAAAACTGACCTCCAAGAAAAGGTCAATGCGTGGAGAAACGTGAAGTTTGAATAAGTTAGTGGATTGTAATTAGTGAAAAGAGGTTGGTTTTTATTCCAATCGCTCCCCATTAATCACCATCCACCAATCACTTTTATTATGAAAATTTATGCGATAGTGAACCAAAAAGGTGGCGTAGGCAAAACGACCAGCGTTATTAGTTTAGCTGCCTGTCTCGCAGAGAAGCACCGCGTTTTAATAGTAGACATCGACCCACAGGGTAATGCCACATCTGGCTTAGGGTTCGATCGGCACGCCGACAATCCTGACATTTACGATGTGATTTTAGGTGAAAGCACTGTAAATGATGCTGCCCAATCACATCCACACTTTAGCGTCGATGTGATTCCTGCGAGTCCCAATCTAGCAGGCGCAGAAATCGAGCTTGTGCAGGCGATCGGCCGGGAATATCGCGTCAAGGAAGCCCTTGCAACTGTCAGTGGCCAATACGACTATGTTTTGATCGACTGTCCACCAAGTTTGGGGCTACTTACAGTTAATGCATTAACGGCCGCAAACAGCGTCATTATCCCCGTCCAGTGTGAATATTTAGCTCTTGAAGGATTAAGCCAGCTAAATGACACTGTCACCATGGTGCGCAAATATCTCAATCCGGAATTAGACATTCGTGGTCTCATCATGACGATGTATGACAGCCGGACCAATCTCAGCCGCCAGGTTGTAGATGAAGTTAAAGCATTTTTCCCGGGCAAAGTCTTCCGTGCGATTATTCCACGCAATATTCGACTCAGCGAAGCACCCAGTCACGGCGAGCCAATCAACATTTATGCACCGAATTCATCTGGTGCACTCGCCTACCGCTATTTAGCGGCCGAATTAATTAAAGGGGACAACCCTCAAGAGTAATTAGTGAACAGTGATTAGGTCTGACTTAAAATCAAGACCTATACTCATCATTGATAACTAACCACTCCCCACTGACTAAATGGCAAAACGAAAAGGACTCGGCCGCGGATTAGGGGCATTAATCCCCACAGAAGCTCCGGCTGGAAAAGAAACCAATACTGCGACAAAACAATCAGCGATTGAAGCCAACACAGGCGGACTTCGCACGGTTAAAGTTAGCACCATCACCCCGAACCCCAAACAGCCTCGCTCTACTTTTGTTGAAGAAAAGCTTCAAGAGCTGGCTGACTCGATTAAAGAGCATGGGCTCATTCAACCCCTCATTGTTTCTGAGTACAAAAAGGGAAGCTACCATCTCATTGCAGGTGAACGGCGTTGGCGTGCTTCACAACGAGCCGGGTTAGACGAAGTGCTGGTTGTGGTTCGAGAAGCATCTCCGCAACAGATGTTAGAACTTGCCATCATCGAGAACGTACAGCGAGATGACCTGAATGCGGTTGAAGAAGCGATGGCATATCAGCAGCTCATGGATGAGTTCAACTTAACCCAGATTGAAGTCTCAAAAAAGATGGGGAAAGCTCGCTCAACGATTGCTAACCTGATTCGGCTATTAGACTTACCCCCGATGGTCCAGCAAGCGGTTGTCGATGGAGCGATTTCCGGCCGCCATGCGCGCGAAATGCTCAGGCTAGAAACCGAAGACCAACTCAAAATAGTTCTTTCAAGCGTCATCAACAAAGACCTTAACGTGGCTCAAACCGTCAATCTAATTAACGGGATTTTGGCCGATGAAAAGCCGACCGGAAAAGAAAAGAGCCGGCTTGCGCCTGAGTTAAACGACGTCCAACAACAGTTTCGCCAGCACCTTGGCATGAAAGTTGACATTGCAGGCAGCAGCAAGAAAGGCAAAATCGTCATCCACTATGATTCAGGGGAAGACCTGAATACCATATACGAACACTTCATCAACGAGTAATCTAGTTAGCATTAAAATTTGCGTGTCAAACGTAATATTTGACATTAAATCAACCTCCCTATCCTCTATCACTCTCCTTTAAAGATCTTATGCCTATCTTTCAAGACCATTTCATAGACAACCGCAACGATTGGCCCACCCGGGACGATGACCGCATGAAGCTCCGCTTTCAGGGGTATCAATATCTGATTCAGCGCTGGAGCGACGTCGGCCATTCAATTATTTGGAAAGACGTTGAAATCGAATCAACCTCTGAGTTCCGCATTAACGCCGTTATTCGACGAAAATATGGGGGCAATCATGGCTTTGGCATTATTTGGCGCGGCAGTGACAAAGACAATTGCTATGCCTTTGAAATTTCTGGCAGCGGCTATTTTAAAATCAAACGGCGGGAAGCTGGGGAATGGTCGGCCGTCATTGAGTGGACCGAATGGCAAGGAATAAAGCGAGAAGCTGGCACAAACGAACTTACTGTCACTCAGCGTGAAACAGAAGCGATCTTCTCAATCAACAATGAAGAAGTTTATCGTGCCCCTATTGTGATTCCCGCAAAAACGGCCGGAATCGGCTTCATCATCAACGGCCAGCTAAGGCTAGAGGTCGATAGCGTACTCGTCACCTACTTTGCAGAGCGTGAAGACGGTGGTTCAAATGGATCAAACAAAGGCAAAACAGAAGGAACCCCTGCAACAGAAGAAGATCTAAAAAAAGTGATGGATGAGCTGCATACGCTCATCGGCATGGACAACATTAAACGTGAGATCAACACCTTGATCAACGTTTTGAAGGTCCAGAAATTGCGTACTGAACGGGGGATGAAGACGACAGACCTCTCACTGCATATGGTTCTAGCTGGTCCTCCAGGGACAGGCAAAACAACAGTTGCTCGACTAATCGGCCGGATTTATCACGCTTTAGGCTTTTTGAGCAGCGGCCATGTCGTCGAAACAGACCGAGCTGGATTGGTCGCTCAATATGTGGGCCAAACAGCGCCTAAAGTTGATGAAGTCGTCACTGAGGCCTCAGGCGGACTGCTTTTTATCGACGAAGCCTATTCGCTCATGCCAAGTGATGGCGGTGCAGGCGGCCGTGATTTTGGCCAAGAAGCGATCGAAGCCTTGCTCAAACGCATGGAAGACAAACGGGGTGAATTCGCTCTCGTTATCGCAGGTTATGCGGATGAAATGCACCGCTTTCTAGATGCGAACCCAGGGGTACGCTCACGTTTTAATCGGTATCTGTATTTTGACCATTACAATCCTGAAGAATTAACCGGGATCTTTGAGCTCTTTGCCAATTTGGGTGGGTACGAATTAACAGACGGGGCCCGCAACGCCATCAAGCTGCACATGGCCAAAGCATATGCAAGACGTGACAATGCATTCGGCAACGGCCGGTATGCGCGCAACCTGTTTGAGGACACCATTCAGCAACAGGCAAACCGTATCGTTGGTAGTGACAATCATCTTGAAAATCAAGATGATATTACTGATGAGGATCTAAAAACATTCACTCACGAAGACATTCCGAAGTTCAAAGATGATTCACCTGACATATCAGATGCAGAGCTGGCCAGCTTACTTAATTTAGAGCTTGAGCCGCCTGAACAGAAGCAGGAAACTGAAGTCGTAGACATTATCGAAGAAGGCGAGTCTGCAGAGATAGAAAGTACAGAAAGTCTTGAGGAAAAAGGGGTAGATGCCGAAGAGCGTAATCCAGAGGAAGACGCATTAGCGAAAGATTCTGATGATAGCGAGGCATAATCAGCAGCAAATTCATTGCTGGAACCTCGGATTATATTTTTCGTAAAGAAGGCTATTGTGATGCTTTTAGTGGGATAGGATTCGCTGTGGGGAGTTGAATTTTGGCCCAAGGGTTTAAACCAATGTCAGACGCTTTTCCTTTTTTCGTAATGGCCTGCTTCGTATTACTTGTCCCAGTCATCGCCTACATCAAACATTCTGGTTACACCGATCGAATTTCTAAAGAGGTTGCAGCTAAAGGCTTCAAAGCGGTATCGATTCAACGTAGGTGGGTTGATTTTGATGAAAACACGGCGACTTATGATGTTGAATATCAGGACGAATATGGGAATGGGTACCAAACATCGTGCAAGATCCGGAGTCTGTTCCTCTTTTTTGAAGGAAGCTTGTATTGGACCAAGCCTTTAATCGGCCGTGATGGGAATCAGATCAATCGGGAAATGACACAGCAGCTACTGATTGATGCCCTGAGAAAAGAAAACAAACAGCTCAAAGACAAACTCAAAGAACTTGAGTCAGCCAACGATGAGTTAAAAAACAGCATACCCACACATAAAACCCGTCGGCCTCTAGGCCGTAGCCGCTAAATTAAAAGCCCGATACTCAAGTTGAGTATCGGGCTTTTTTGCCGTAGGCGAACCTTCTATCTCAGGTAAAATTCTTTTATGAGCACAATTCTTGTCAAAAACGCACTCATCATCGCCACCATGAATTCGGCTGAAGAGGAAATCCCCAAAGGGGCCATTTTCATTCGCGACAATGCCATCGAGCAGATCGGTACCACGGCCGAGCTGTCACACTTGGCAGATATCGCAGACCGTGTCATTGACCTTACGGGTCATGTCGTATTACCAGGGCTTATTAACACCCATCATCACATGTACCAAACCCTAACGAGGGCGATGGTCCAAGATGGCACTTTATTTGAGTGGCTGGTTGGCCTTTACCCGATTTGGGCTGGGTTGACAGATGAGATGATTCACACGAGCACCCTTACTGCTTCGGCCGAACTGCTCTTAAGCGGCTGTACGACATCAAGTGATCATCTCTATATTTTCCCGAACGATTGCACCCTAGATAGCCAAATAAGGGCAGCTGGTGAAATCGGCATCCGCTTTCATGCAGCGCGCGGTTCGATGTCACTGGGGGAAAGTGACGGTGGATTACCACCAGACAGTTGTGTTGAAGATGAAAAATCGATCATGCGGGATACGGTTCGACTGATCGAAAGCTATCACGATGCAGAAAGGCATGCGATGATGCGTATTGTAGTCGCACCCTGCTCCCCGTTTTCGGTAACTGGCAATCTAATGCGCGAAGCGGCCGAAGTTGCACGCAGCTACAAACATGTGCATTTACATACGCATCTGGCCGAAACAATTGATGAAGAGGAGTTCTGCATTCAAACTTTTGGCAAACGGCCGGTGGCTCTAATGGAACAATATGGCTGGTTAGGCTCTGATGTATGGCACGCTCACTGCGTTCATATGGATGAGCAAGAAATCGCTCAGTTTAGAAAAACCGGCACAGGTTTGGCCCATTGTCCCAGCAGCAACATGCGACTAGGTAGCGGCATCGCTCCGATTTGCAGCTGTATCGATCACAATGTCCGGATCGGATTGGGTGTTGACGGCTCAGCCTCAAACGATGGGAGCCATCTTTTAGGCGAAGCACGTCAGGCGATGTTGCTCCAGAGAGTCAAACATGGCTCAGGTGCATTTAGTGCGCGTCAAGCCCTAAAATTAGCCACCAGAGGCGGAGCGGCCGTGCTTGGGCGTGATGATATCGGCCATTTAGCCCCAGGCATGTCGGCCGACCTGATCGCTATTAATTTAGATCATCTAGCCTATGCAGGAGCCACACATGATCCGATTGCGGCCGTCATGTTCTGCCAGCCACAGAACGTTGACTGGTCAATTATCAACGGAAAAGTGATCGTTGAGAAAAGGGTCTTGCAGACAATTGATACAGCTTGGTTAACCCAAAAACATGTGGCCTTATCACAGGATCTGCTGAATAAATAACGCGGTAAACATGGGGATAAAGCCAACTTTACCCCCACAAATCTTATCGACCGATCAAAGGGAGCAAAATAAAGTCTGTAAATTCAACCGGCTCACTATTGGTAATCGTTAGGTTCGCCTTACTAATGTCAAAGAAAATATTGTTGCTACATTTCACCTGAATCCGCCCCTGATTGCTCGGTGTAACTGTCCCTGGGATCGTCACCATCTGGTTTCCGTCGTTAGGCGTATTTGTGGCTAGATTCGTATTAAAGCTCACACCACCATCAAGAGACAAGCTGATATTAACGGATGGACATGAAACGGGAGCTTGGTCTGTATTCGCAACATCCCAGCTAACCATCGTCATATCTTGCCCATCGAGCGTTGTGTTAGACGCATGTGAAGTGATGCGGAAAGGGCCAGCTGACTCAACAACCTGTAGCTGCATATCACTGCTCGCAACACCGCCACTTCCGGCCGCATTATCACGCACAGTTGCTCTAAAGGTGATGGTCTGATCAATAGACGGTAAATCTTCTCCGCTATTCTGATAGCTGCCGTCGAGGATGTTTGCCAAGGTTGGCACCGTTCTAACAGGATTGATCGATGGTGGAAGAACACGCAAAATCGGCCTCACATTGCCATCTTGCTGGTCTGTATTCGGCAATACCGAATCAAACGGCCATTGCGCCCCTATCGAAAACTGCTCCCACGAGACAGTCAGTGCACTGCTAGGCTGCTCAGCATCACTTATCGAAGCTGTCAAGCGGAAAGGGGTCTCTTTGGGGATCGTCTGATTTGAGCCAGCATTCACACTGGGAGCACTATTGCCGGTAGCAGTTTCATTAGCACAAGTTGAACCAAATCCGGTAGTCACATGGGTAATCATTTCATGATATGCACCTGCATTAAACATCGCGTCAGCTCTATCTTGTAAATCCTGCCCTTCGCAAATACCCACATAGCTCATAATTGTAGAACCACTGGCTGGTTCATAGGGAACCGTTCCTGAACGAGTCGTACAGCCACCTCCGGCCGATGCATTATACGAATGATCTGCAAAGAACTGATGGCCTATTTCATGTGCCACATAATCTACCCAGAATGGATCTCCGACAGGGTCTTCGAGCGCAGTTGCCCCTGTCATTTTGTCAAAATGATCATTGGATTCACAGGTAAACGCACCTGCAAGCCCGCCACCCACATTGGCGCCGGAACTAACGACATGACCGATATCGTAGTTATCGATCGGGATAATCCCATCAATAACCCCAGGTGCTTCATCTAAAGTCACTTCAATATCATCTGCATCGCTATAAGGGTCGCTTGTGGAGTCAGCAAAAACGAGTTGCTCATTTCCATTTACCAAAATGAAACTGATCGACAAATCGCGTTCATAAATCTGTGTAACCCGATTGATCCCAGTCACAATAGCCGCCATGGCCGTGTCAATTGATTGTTGAGCCGTCAAACATTCAGCTCCAGGCTGGCTACATTGCGCTTCTGTAAATTCGCCCGTCGCAGACATGGCTAGCTGGAAGGTGCGTTTGATATCACCGACGCTCAGGTTGGCTTGAATCGAACGGCCGACAAATGGGTTAAAGTGCATGAATGTTGATTCCGGAGCACGCTCTAGTGTCTGACTAGGGAGACGTGTGGCGGCCGTTTTAGCGTAAACGATATAGTGTTCCGCATCGCCATTTTGGTAAGGATCGATAAAAATATCACCATCGGCCGTTTGAATGTAAGCATGAAAGCCCTGTGGCGTTAAATCTAGTCGGCCGGTTGCAGTTGGATCATCTACCCCTTGAGCGATAAAGGTTTGCAGTTGAGGGAACTTTGCAGCCAGCTCTAGCTCCATAATCGGGGCAGATTGGATATCAAACAAACCAAATCCGCCGCTCGACAATGGAAGCTCAAGCTGCAAAGCTGAGGCATGGGCACGAGAATCTGGAGCAGACATCAATAAGGCCTGAAGCTGAGCAAGATCAGCTCTTACCAAACGATATCGCTGAGGCAATAACGGCTGATTAACCGAACGGGCTGAACTATTCAATGAAACGTCCCGCCAAAGGGAGTGCTGATTTGCTTCTACCAACTGCGTCGTAGGCTGAGGGCTAAAAACCAGAGATGCAGCTAAAAACAGCGTGCTCAAAATCAAAGTGTTAAATTTATTCATTTTTACTCCGTTCACGGGTGGGATAGCTTAGGGTCAACATGCTTATGCTTGAAGTGTAACCAATTATAGTAGATGAGCCATTTAGCTGGTAGCCACAGGCGCTTCAACCTGTTTGGGAACATTTACCCTTTTCTTCATTACAATCGATCCTTTAGAATCATTGTTTCTTCATCTAATTCGACACAGTGCAAGGAGACATTTTGCAAAATTCTATTAAGCTGATTCTTCCATTTTTAATCTTTACTATTTTCACTATAGGAATTGGAGGCCTGTATAATCACAAAGTGACTTCGAACCAAGCAAATTGTGAAGTGCAAGAATCTCCTTTGTGCTCGGCCGATGATAAGCCACATCAAGAAAGCTCAAGCAATCAAACACGAGAAGCACAAGCTGTCACAATCTCATCAGCGAAATTCACCCCGTTTGCGATTGTAGCTGATGGAAGTGAGTCATCTACAATCGAAATCGAGCTGAGTGAAGCGGCCATAAGCGTGACGGTTGAAGCGGCTTCTTCATTCCCACGGCCTAGCCTTGATGGCAGTGAAGTCAATACCGGGGACGATATTGGACTTTACGATGACGGGACACACGGAGATAGAATTGCGAATGACAACATCTGGTCACGTGGTGGATTTACCCTTAATTCAACCGCGATCAATCCTGGTGACCTACGAACATTTAGAATTTATGACATTACCGTCACGACCGGTGCTGGTACCAGTACCATCGATATTTGGGGTGATCACACGCTCATGCTCATCTATATTGATCCGGATGAACTCATTGCTCCAACCAATGATTCTGCGAATTCGATACTGGTCGGCACATATGCCTACAACAACTACAAAGGCGGCCGAGATGCCCAGCTGGTCGCTAATGAAAGCGCAGCAATGAAAACGATTAGCAGTGATTTATTCACCTACCTTGATGGTGATGATGTCGATTTTATCTTGATCTTTTCAACAAAATATCTTGACAATGGCGCATCCGGCCGCGCGTATCCGGTGCAAAACGATATTCAAAATATCGGCATTTCAACTTATGACTTATCAAACGATTACGGCTCGCCAGGAAGGCTCAAAAAAGCGATCATCATGAACTTCTCCGGCACAAATGGGCCAACCCTGCATGAGATGGCTCATCAATGGGGAGCCAATGGGCTTTCCGGATTGGGTTTTCATAATTGTGGCTATGGAGGTCATTGGGGCGCCGTTGGACTGGGTGAAGGTCAGTTGGGTGGATTTAACCCAGATACAGTAGTCGATAATGGAGACGGAACTTTCAGTGTTGATCGATTTGGCAGTTTTGCCAATGGTGGTGATAGTGTCAAATATGCTCAGCTCGAACAATATTTGATGGGCATGATCCCATCTAGCGAAGTTGACCCGATCAAAGTACCGGCCGGCCTCGACTGCGACAGCTTTGTCTACACAAGTTCAGATGTGACATTTAAGGCTGATAGCATCGACACGATCACGATCGATCAAATCAAAACAGAACTAGGTGGCGAACGGATCCCCCCAGCTGCAGATGCCCAAAAATCATTTAAAGTGGCCTATGTAGCTGTTTCAGAGCAGCAGTTAACCGCCGCCGAACTCTCGTATTTCAATAGCCGGGCCAAAATTCTAACAGGAGAAATCGATTCGAGCTTTCTGAATTCATTTCCAGATGCAACCAACAACATCGGATCAGTTGATGCCACAACCAAAGCACCGCCAGCCGCTATGCCCGGACCGATCAATCTCATAGTTTCACAGACTGACTCTGTAGCACCTCAGGCTGGTGATACGTTGACGTTAACGCTTAATGTTGAAAATTCGGGCACAATTCCGGCCGAAAATGTGGTGCTCACCGCCACGTTGGATAGCCAAGTTGTCTTTGCTGGGGCAAACGCACCCAGCGGAATTACAGTGACTCAAGCTTTACCAGATGTGGTTTTTACAATTGGATCAATTCCAGCAGGTGCTCTAGTAATGGTTGAAATCACTTATATGATCCCAGCTTCAATCGCTGACTCATCGACAATAACTACGCAGTTTAAGACGAGCGGCACGGCCGTTTCAGATGAGACTGAGCACATTATATTGCTCAATGCGAAGCGACTATACTTGCCCCTAGTTACACGTTAGCTCTGAATCTCAGGTTCCAGAAGGCTATAAAGCAAAGCCCTCTGGGACCTGATTCTCTAAACAGACTCGCCTAATTTGATCGCTTGAAACAGCTTCATGCGCGAAAGCAATGTTGAAACGGCAAACAGCACCACAATAAAAAGCAGCCCGAACAGCACATAAATTTGCCAAACAGAATTCCATGCAATTTCGACGAGATAGGGTGGCACCAAATCGGCCGGGTCACGCCCCACCTGCAGATAGGGGATAAACAAGAAGCTAACCACAATTCCCATGACAGATCCCCATGCCAAGCCAGAGCCCATAAGCAACGCCAATTCCCAACCTAACAGCCGGATCATCCGGTCAAATGGTAAACCAACCGAGCGCAACACACCCAGCTCAACCGTTCGCCGCCGAAACGAGAAAAACATATACAGGAAGAATCCAACTACCGTCAAAAGGACAGCCGCTACAAAACCGATCGACAGCAGTCCAAAAAGTCCTTGTCTGGCCGGTTCAGTCTGCTCTGTTTGGACGCGGCTAAATGGTTCATCCCACGTGCTGCCGATGATTTGGCGACTCAACAAGTCAACGCGTAAATTTTCATTATCCAGCTTGCCATCTGTGGTCATCCACAAACGATAAGGGAATTCAGCCCCAGCTTGTTCAAACAGACGGTCTAAACGGCCGACGACGATTTCCCCATCTTCGGCCGGATACCAAGTTGGAAACAGTTCAAACGAGCCGGTAATGATCGGATTAATCCGTACAAGGCCGCCTTCAAGCTGCACCACCATTTCGACTTCATCACCCGCCTGTAAGCCGTTGTTGGCTAAAAAGCTCTCTGACACCAAGATGGCATCCTCGGCCAAAGCCAGACTGTTCATCAGCGTGCTTAACCGATAACGTGAAAAGTCCTCTCGCCAATACGCGATGTCAGGGAAGGTGTCATAATCAACACCCACGAACTCAGCTTCAACAATTGTCTCCCCATTTCCTACCGTAGCGGGATAACGGCCGATGCGTGTCGCATCATTCACCCCATCCACATTTTCATACTCTGAGATTGGAAGAAATAAATAAGCATCTGAGGCACTGTCATCCACGCTACCAAATCCACCAAAGCGCCCCTCATCCCCAAACGGGTTTTGAGTCGTGAATAGATTGAGATCCGCCCCAATTTTGTACCACGACTCATCAAACAGTTGAAAATCCATGGTGCGGGCAAGCGAGGCGGTATAGATAGACAAGCTCACAGTCACGGCTAGCAAGATAAACGGCGTCGTAAAAAATGAGGCTGTCCGAGATAAATTACGCGTTGCCTGCAACAATCCGATGCTATCCGTCAGGGTCAGAGCCTTGCTTAACCCCTCCATCAGGATAGGCAAAATGCGCAAAAATATTAGGATCGAAGCTAAGATAACCAAAGCTGGGAGTAGAAAGAGAAGCGGATTATCAAAAATGCCACCACCAACTGTAAAGCCGTTCTGCTGACGCAATTGGTAGGTCCCGAACAACGCCAAGCCGAGCAAAATCACATCGAGGTAGCTGCGCTGCCACCACGGTTTTTGCCGTTCACGTGCCTGTGAAGCACGATAAGAGACGATGGTGAATCCGGCCGCAGTGCGCATTGGCCAAACGGCCGTAAACAAAAACAAGAGCACGGTGCCAACACCAATGACCCAACCGAGTGGAATAAACAGCACACGCAGCTCAGTCCCGGCCGAAAAGTCTAAAAAACTCCGGACCTGCCCCATGGCCCGGGTAAATAGCCAGGCCAAACCGCTCCCCAATACAAGCGAGACGATACCGATCAAAGCCCCTTCAAACAGGAACCGGACCAAAATCTGGCTAACGGTTTCACCCCGGCTGCGCATGATGGCGGTTTCATTGCGACGGTCATCAACGACCAAGCCGATTACTAGCCCTGTAAACGCAAACGCCAGCGCAATTGTTGGAACATTAAATGCTAGAAGCTGAAATGTAAGCGCTCGTGCATCTCGCCGATACCCTTCCAAAGAAGCGGCCGGAGATTGGAGCGGCCCTGATTCAGGCAACAGCTCTGCAATTTTGCGGTCAACGGCCGCGGCACCAGCGAGCAACCGTTCAACCTTTGCCGTTGTGACGCTGCTGCCATCCAGCACCAAATACCAGCCGCCCAAAAAGATTTCATCACTCAAGGTTCCCGCAATACGGCCGCTCCAAGTTTCTTCCGGCACGATCATCCGGTCTTGATAGGAATCAGGTCCATAAAGCCAATAAGAATCTTCAGCATCAATCGCACGCCACGTACCTGCCAATCTAACCGGAATCGTCAACGGCTTGCCCAGCGGGCTGCGTAGATCATAGGTTAGATATTCTGTGCCTGCAGTTAGACCGAGCTCTTCTGCAATTGAGTCACGCAGTAGAACTTCGACCGAGCCACCACCACGTGAGACGCTGGGCCATTCTCCACTCACTAGTTTAATATGAGACTCGATATCGCTCGTGTATGAAAATCTGAAAATATCGATCCCGTATTGACGGTCGGTGACGCGTGGTGCATCGGCCGGAAATAGTCGGAAATCGCCAGTTTCATAGTGCGTAACAGCTTCGAGGGTAGGCAAACCGAGAATATCCCCCGCCTCATTCATCATATAAGCGGTTACTGGGTCAACGTCAGCCTGCTCTACAGGATCATGCCAAGCACCCACATAGTTGTACAGGTAGGCAAAAGGGGGCCGGTTGTTACGTTCAGTTTGATTGGCCAGCCGCTCTTCAAGTAGCCGAAAGTTAACGGCGTCTGCGTAGAGCGGCACTGACATCATGAGCGCAACAGAAACTGTCAGCCCAAAGATAATGGCTAGCGTCATGATCGGCCGTGCGCTCAGCCGTTTCCAAGTTAGGGTCAATAATCCGTTTAACCCCATCATTGTCCAATCACCTGCTGGCCTACATCAACCGCTCCTAAAATCTCAACTTGACCATCCCCCTGTAAGCCCAGCTCGACATCAATCCGCTGCTCACGCTCACCTTCACGCACCACGATAAACGTTCGGCCGCTGAACTCCCGAATCGCCTTAGCCGGTAGCCACAATGCAGTTTCATTTTGATCAACCGTAATCGTCACTTCAACCTTTTCACCGGGCAATACCTGGTCAAGCAGGCTCAAGTCATTGGGCAAAATGCGCAACGCTTTATCTTCAGGATCAAAGCCAAGATCATTGCCGCCAATGTTGTAGGGATAAGGCAGGCGTACAATCTGAGCCGGGTGGCTCGTTTCTGGATCGGAAGCGAAAATTAAGCTAGCTTGCATCCCATCAGCCAAACGCTCAAGGTCGTCACTACGCAACACGGCCGCAATTGCTACATCATCAGCCCCACCCATGTTGCCGATTACAGCGACCGACTGTTCAGCAGAAATTCGACCACCGGCCTGCATACCTAGCGCCAATACAGTCCCATCAGATGGGGCAACAATGGTACGGACCAACATTTTTTCTTGAAGCTCAGCAATTTCAGCGTCTAACGCAGCAATTTCAGCCGT
Source organism: Anaerolineae bacterium (assembly GCA_045105475.1). Classification (GTDB taxonomy): domain Bacteria; phylum Chloroflexota; class Anaerolineae; order Promineifilales; family Promineifilaceae; genus WTJY01. Next base: position 22,066 of record JBGCDP010000211.1, on the reverse strand, counting down.
CAGGACCCCGTCAGGATCAATCGTGGCAGACAGGCGGTCAAAATCATTTTGGGCCAGTGTCGCCTTTAACGCCAATAGCTCAATCTGCTTGGTTTCGTCGACCGTCGGCTCGGGCAATGCCTTTTGTTCGGCTAACTCTAAATCCAACAAAGCGATATCGAGTTCGATCTGAGCCCGTTCAACGTCGGCCGCTAATTTGGCCGCTTCTGCATCGAGTAGCCCCTGTTTTTCAAAAATTTCCTTTTGCAGTGCAGCGATCTCAGCTTCAAGTGGAGAAAAGTCATAGCGGGCCAAGCGATCTCCGGCCGCGACAAAATCTCCTTCACTAACGTCAAGGTCCAAAATCGTCCCAGAAAGTGGGGACAAAACAGTCGTTTCAAAACGTGGTGAAACCCGAGCTTCAAACGTCAAGCGTTCCGTAACAAGCCCCTGTTCAATGGTGTAAATCGGTTTCGCAACCGCCTCTGAAGTTGGGACCAAAGTCGGTTCAGTCGCTGGGTTAAAACGGCGCGGAGCGGTAACAGGTGCATAGCCGCAGGCTGTAATCGTCAGCACAAGTAAAATCGGTAAAAAGAATCGGTTTAGTTGCATAGCGGTTGAATCATTTTTTTGCTAGAAAGTTACTTTTTGCCTACATCGGCATTTGACGTCGAGTTACGCCGGTCAATGCTAAATAAATCATTCACCTTGGAGTAAGATGGGCCAGACAAACGGCCGATCGGCTGAAGGGCCAATGGATCAATTTTATAATCAGGCAACATCACATCATCAGCGATATGCATGTGTACAATGCGGCCGAAAATAACCATCGAACCGCCCGCTTCACCCTCAAGCTCATGGGTGCCAGATAATACACACTCAAAGTTAATCGGAGATTCAAGCACACGAGGTGCTTTAATAAGCTTTGAAGGTGCGGCTGTCAGCTCAGCCACCTCAAACTCATCAACCTCTGGTGGCAATGTTGTGGCCGATGCATTCATGTGAGCCGCATAAGGCAAAGTGACGATGTTAAAAACGAACTCTTTTGTGTCAAGGACGTTTTGAATCGTATCTTTGTTTTTGCCATCAGGGCGTCCGCCAGAAAACATAACGGTGGGCGGATCGGAGCTTAAAGCATTGGCAAATGAGTAGGGTGCTAGGTTGAAAATGCCGTCTTTACTGACCGTGGACACCCACGCTATCGGCCGGGGTATAACTGACCCGGTCAGCAGTTTATAAACGTCTTTTGAAGAAAGGTCTTTTGGATTGATTTCCATAGTAATTGAATAGTCGCCTAAAACGTTAGATAAGAGGTTCAGATTGGTAGATGATTAGCGATCAATCGCTAGTAAATCGAAGCTTCCCCATTGAAAGATTCGCCCCGCGTTTCTGCAACAGCAGACTTGGCGATTTTACCTAAAAGACCCGTATCAGAGCTGATGGTAACAAATTGGAATCCCTTTTCAATCATCCGGCGAGCATATGCTGGTGCACCGCAATGAATTCCGGCCGCGATTCCAGCATCTTTACACGCAGCTAGGATCGTATCGATGGCGTCATTAAAGATTGGCTCGTCTACATCTGACCCGACTTTTTCACAGCCTAAAGTCAGACTCAAGTCACCTGGGCCAACATAAATCGCATCTAAAGTGGGCACATTAACAATATCAACCACATTATCGACCGCCTGCTTCGTTTCAATCATCGCCATCGCAATCACTTCTTGGTTGGCATGTTGGGCATAGTCGCTTCCCCCGTAAATAGCAGCACGTGTTGGCCCCCGGCTGCGATAGCCGTCAGGGTAGTAGCGCATCGCCCCGACAAATGCCTCGCATTCAGCCTGTGTATTGATCATAGGGCAGATAATGCCATATGCTCCCGCGTCCATTAGTTTGCCTGCAATTCCTGGCTCGTTCCACGGGATACGCGCCATAGGGACGGTATCAGTCGTTGAAATCGCCTGCATCATAGAGACAGAAGACTCAAAATTCATCATACCGTGCTGGAGGTCTATTACGAGGCTTTCAAACCCTTGGTGAGCCATTACCTCGGCCGACCATGAACTTGGAATATGCAGCCACCCATTGACAACGTAGCCGCCGTCTCGCCAAATTTGTTTGATCTTGTTAGGTCTCATGATTAAGGGTTTTCTCCGAAATATTATTTTTCGTGAGGGTACCCTAACGCTGACCAATCAACAAATAATGTTAATCCAGTGCCAAGTTCGGTCGTGCCCCAACCAGGTTCGCAATCAAAATGTCAAGTTGGCGCCATAAAATACGGTATGAGAAGTGCTGTAAAGCCAAAGTATAGTTTGTCTCAACCATCGCATTAGATAGCGCTGCATTGTTTAAAACTTCATTGGTTCTGTGCACCGTTTCTTCAGTTACAAAATCGTCTATTTCAATAACTTTAAAGCCAAGCGGTTTTATATCAGTGGCATAAATTGAATAATTATTCACGACAATCGGCTTCTTAAAATAAACCGCCTCTAAAAAAGCGTTCCCAAACCCCTCAATTGTTGAAGGATAAGTAACAAGGTCAGCATGCAGATAAGCATCATTGAAGCTATAAATCTTCCGGCCATTTTCATCGATACGACGGAACTCATCAAAATGTTCATCGCAGAAAAGCGTGTTTACATTCAGCATTTTTGCATACTCACGTACCCTTTGTTCGTATTCATTCCCTTCATCCCCAGAGGCATGCGAAATTACAAGGACCGCGTCCCGATCAAGCCGCTGCACCAACTCTATCGCATGTTCAATTCCTTTTCGCTGTATCACACGAGTCGGCTGTAACACAAAAATCTGATCATCACGAATACCCAATGTCTTTCGCAGGTCGGCCGCATAAGGGTCAATTCCCTGAGGCTCTTTTTCATAACGCATCACATTTGGAATAATGTCTGATGTAATCCCTCGGCGGCTGGCTAGAGCCTGCTGCCCCTGCGTATTAATCACAACATGCTGGATAGAAGGGAGGTCTGGAGGAAATGCCATGGATAAATAATCCCCCACTCCATTGACCAAAAACCGTTTTCGTTCCCATGAAAAATCATGATGATGCGCAATGGTTGGAATTCCCGTCTCTGCAATCAGCTCGGTAACTGCCATTGCCAATGGAATCTGCAGCGGAATAGCCAAAATATTTTCAGGAATAAGCACATCGATCTCAAACTTATTAATATAGTTATAAAGATGCGTCTTAAATCTTGCTGTCCAACTATGAATCCATTCGCTATCTTCCGCAGTCCGAGTCGTACGCCCATAAAATTCTAAATGACGATATTCAACATCTGGGTGACGGTAATAAGCTTCGGGCACAACATAGGAACAATCAGCAGGTCTATCTGATAATCCGCTAAAATAAAAACAATTGTGACCAACTAAATTTAAAACTTCTGCCCATTTACTTGTCTCTAAAGAAACCCCATCGGTTCCTGAAAAACGAGTTGAAATAAAGCCAATATTTAATGCTCGGCGCAGGGGGTAATATTCCATAGTATCTATCCAATCTGATGGTGAGTCTGCAAGCTTAAAAATTAAGAGGGTGTGTTTTGCATAAGCCCTTTAACCAATGAGCTATAAGGTGTTTCTAGTTTTTAAAACTCTTCCGAAAATCCGGCTGAATCCTATGTTTCAGTTTAGCAGGTCCTTATGGAAATTGAACCGGAAATCGGTCCTAGGACAATTGTGGCATCAATGTCTATAAGAAATTTTAGCGTACTTGTTTGGCCAAGGATTCTGCGGGAACATCAACCTCAATGATCTCTGCATTAGGTGGAATTAAAGACCATACGTCTTTGATAGGGCTTTCGAGCAACCACCCGCGAATAATTGCTAAAGCTAAACCATGGCCGACGATGGCGACGCGGCCGTTCACATTGTCTTGGCAAATATCATGTACGGCGGACAGCACCCTATCCTGAACTTCACCAACAGTCTCACCCCCTGGTGCAGAAACTTTGAGTGGATCAGCTTCACGAGCAGCAAACTCAGTACCAAACCTACGTTTAATCTCGTCAAAGTGCATCCCCTCCCAAACCCCCTGATTTATTTCACGCAGGCGAGCATCGGTCTGAATAGGAATGACAACCCCAAATCGATCAGTGCACTCTCTCAGTGCTATTTTAGCGGTTTCAATGGCCCGATCTAAATCAGATGCAAAGATTGAATCAATCGATTTTTGAGATATCTCGTATACAAGCCTAGCCGCTTGTATGCGGCCGGTCTCATTTAGTGGAATATCACTCTGCCCCGTGTATTTGCCTTCTAAATTCCACGCTGTCTGCCCATGCCGAATCAGGAATAAAGTCGTCATACTATTTTGCCTCTGCCCAATGGTGGCTCACAATTAAGACCTAGAAACAAAACTCCCAGGAATTAAAAAGATGTCATCTGGATGACCCAAAACATCTCTTAATAAATTTCCCGATTTAATACCGGTCAAAGGCATCTCTGGATTATTATACCGAGTAATATATTCAGAAATAGTGTTCATCGGCGGCCGTTGATGCTCTATCAGATGCTCCGACTCTAGTGTCATTTCCTCGTGACCCAGTTCAAGCTGAGCACGTCGCATTGATAAATTGAGAAACCGATTTAATTCTCCAACTTTTGATCGGCCATATTTCTGCTCAAGCTGCTGGAAGACAGTTTGCATCACAGCAAAAGACATCTTGCTCAGATCTTCCAATGGTTGATTGTGATGAATCCGCTCGATTAAATTAACCTGAGCTAATTTATTTAGTCCAGCTTTATGCAAGGCATCAATCAGCAAAGATACTTCAACCCCATAGCCTGATGTAAATGTCAGCTTTTCCAAAAGTGATCGTCGGCCACCATATTCACCAGCCAGCGGCTGAATAAATCCGCTCAGCTCAGGAAAAAACATGTTTAGCAAGGGGCGTGCGGTTAATTCAGTCACCCGACCACCGCCCGCTTTTAATCGAGGCTTGCCTGAACCATCCGCGGAAATCGGCCGTCGATAAAACCCTTTGACAAATTCCACAGAATCATCGGCTAAAAGCGGCCCCAACAACCCATAAATAAAGCGAGGATGAAAATTCTTAATATCTGTGTCACACCACAAGACAATATCGCCGGTTGTCACATAAAGGCTTTTCCAAAGGGCCTCACCTTTTCCGGCACGAACGCCATAATTGGTCAGTAACTCTTGATGCACATACACCGGGACACCATAAGCACGTGCAATATCACGTGTACTATCAACCGAATCTGAATCAACCACAACAATCTCATCGATTAATGGTATTTTTTCCATCAAGCAGTCTTGCATCGGCCCCAAAATATCTCCTATCGTGTCGGCTTCATTAAGTGCGGGTAAAGCGACACTAATCGTTAAACCCTTGGCTTCTTTGGCAGCCAGCAATTGCTCAAGGTGCTTATAATCGGCCGCGTGAAAAGATTTTTCTGAAAACCAGCGGCTAACTCTTTCACCAACACTTGGAAACATTTTTGATTGATTTTTCATACACTACACTCCAATAAGGGGGCTATCTCTCTCGCATACACACCGGCCCAAACATAATGCTCACGAACCTGTTTTTTAAATGCAAAAATCGAGTCTTCAGACAATCTTGCAGTAATCTTTTGTGCAATGGCGGCCGGATCACCAACAGGTGAAAACCATGTAACGGCTGAGCCACCAATCGCTTTTAATGGATCAATTTCGCTTGCAAATATAGGAATTCCGACTAGTCCAGCTTCTAACATCGGAATACCAAACCCTTCTTCATGAGAAGGCAGTATTAATCCATCCGCCATTTGGAAAAAGTCCCGAATCCATTCTGTCGGCAAATGCCCTATGCAGTGCTCAGCCATAAAATGAACAGCCCCCTGATTTGAATTAATGGGGTTTAAACCAAGTAAATCTCGCAGTGATATAAGCTCTTGAAAATATTTCAGATTGTCTTGATTATGAGGCCCAGGGGGGCCAGTCACAACTAAAATCGGATTCGTAAAAGTTTTACGCATTTCGCTGACAATCTGTAATGCCAGTTCAATGTTTTTACGACGTGTGATACGCACCGGCAACAAAAGAACCGGATCTCCTTGAGTCAAAGCCATCTCTGAAAACAGCTGCCTAGTCTCAGAAGCCAAATGTAAAAATCGTTCTAAATCTATACCAGATGGGATGACTTGAGCCTTTTTAGTTCGATTTTTGAAAAGGCTTTCGAATTCGTGGAGACGTGGTTCTGAAACAACCACATGTGAAGCATTAACCTCAGGCCAATCTTCGCACAGCAAATTCCACGGATATCCACCGTGCAATTCCCCCTGATAGCGGTCAGACAACCAAGCAAAATCATGATGCCAAATAATGAGTCGCGGAGCGTTTGGCTGAGCACAAAAGCGGCGTAAGGCGGCCGTCAGCAGAAGGTTTTTATGCAGAGAGCAGACATTGTGGGCAATAAGCAGATCAATTCCGTGAAAAGCCTCCTCCATTTGGTTCATTATTTTCTGTACAAGCTCATCAAAATCGGCCGGGACAACGCCTTGATCCAACCATTTCTTAGTATCTAATATTTTTTCATGCTGCGATCCAGCCAAAGGAAAACAGTAAAAGCTTGCCCCTCCCAAACAGTCCGACTCTCCGCCTTTTGCAGCCACAACTCGAACACTGTGTCCAGCCTGAGTCATGAGTCTCGCATGATGTCCCAATACATTTTCAACACCACCAATCGCAGGCGGAGCAGAGTAATGGAGAATCGCAATTGAATGCCGCATTAATATCGTTTACCTCTTCAAAATATGATGTGAAGCAAACTAGGTATCTTGCACAGACAATTTCTTCGTTTAAATCGCCTCAGTTGATCCGGCTTACAAGCTGCTAAATATTTGCACAGACCAGCCTTTAACAAACCTACTTCGCTTAAGAGGAGGGTATGACAGGACTAATATGAATGCATTGAGACATTTGTCCCTTGAAAACAGCTAGGCAGATGAAAGCATAGGATAGTAATACCGGTCTGAAATGTAAGCTCCTTTTTCTAACTCTCTACAACAAAAGGGAAGGTAAACAGGCCCGCAATGAGCATAAATATGTCATAGAAAATAACCAGCGATACAGCATAAGAGATATCTGCCCACGCCCATGAAACGGGCGCGGTTAAAACCGCAGTCACTGAGCCTGCAGCTAATACAGCAGGTAATGTTAGAGGCAGTAAGAGCACTGGCAATAACACATCACGTGCATGCGTTTGGATCGTCATAGCGGTAACAAGCACGCCTGCAGCCACAAATCCAATGGTGCCGAGAGCCAATATGCCTAGCACGGATGGGGCTAAAAACGGGCGATTAAAGAAAATGAAAAACATGAAAGCCAATGCAAGCTCAAGCCCTAATGAAAAAATAAGCACTGAGCCGACTTTGCCAAGATAGATGGCTTGACGACTAACCGGGGCCATCAAAAGTCCGTCGATACTAGAATTCTCACGCTCGGCCGCAAATGATCGATTTAAGCCCAACGTCCCCGCTAATAAGATAGTCACCCAAATCAGCCCACCAGACACATTGCGTGCGGCCGCTAAATCACCCCGCAAAGCCAAATTAAATGTAACCACGGCCGCTAAAGAAAAAAAGACCATCACACTGATGGTCTGTCCTGTGCGCTGCTCCAAACGCAAATCTTTTTTAATTATAGTGAGAACCGATTGCAAAAATGGGGTCAAACTAGTTGAAATGCCTTAAGTATAGTGCTCAGTCCAACTTACAACATACCAAGCATGAATTAAGCACTGAGCACCAACCTATTGAGAATTAAATGCTACCCACCAGCTAATTCGATCAGGTTTTCCAATGAATCACGATCAACAATTGTGAACTTACGCCCTTTGACTTTCACCCAACCTTGGCGACGAAAACGTCCCAAGGCTTTATTAATGCTGACTCGCGTTGCTCCCGTCATTTCAGCTAAGTCGGTTTGCGTTAAAGAGATTTCAATTTGAACACCTTCACCCGTCTCACGGCCGTGTTGCTCTGAAAGTTTAAGCAAAGTACGTGCCAAACGACCGGGTAAATCAAGAAAGAAAATATCGCTGATTTGCGAATTCATATGGCGTACACGACGTGCCAGACTATTTAACACATGTCGAGCGAATGCAGGATGATCATCAATGAACCGCATAAAATCATCACGGTGCAATGTTAACGTTTCAGTAGGTGCAATCGCTTCGGCCGTAGCTGAACGCGGAGACTCATCTAATAAAGCCAATTCACCAAAGAAATCACCTTGCCCCATAATGGCAAGCAACGCTTCTTGTCCTTCAGGATTAGAGTGTGAAATCTTAATTTTTCCGCTTAAAATAATATAAAGTAACCCACCAGGGTCACCTAAATGAAAAACTGTACTTCCCGCCTGAAAACGGCGGGGAATTAAACGCCGGGCAAGCTCATCTACCTCGGTGGGGCTAAGGTTTGTAAAAAATGGGACTGAAGTTAGAAACCGTTTAGAGACTTCTGTGTCTGAATTCATGCTTGCACCTTAAAAAAGTAAATAAATAAGAAAGCTAAATCGATTTTGATATAGGAACAGAATACTGTATTTCCAATCATTTTACCTCACTAGACATAACTCCCCAAACCATTTTTCGCTTCAAAAGGCAAAAAAAAGCGTAAAGAGAACCAAAAAATATGCTAAACCAAAAGTTGATCGGCTATTTTTTGTTTTACATCAGCTAGCGCGGCCTCAACCTCTTCAGCTGTTGCAGGTTGCCCGCCCCCTTGAGCCAACGATTGCTGTCCACCGCCAGATTTTGAATGGATGTGGCTAAGGGCACTTCGCAAGAGATTACCCATATGATACTTGTCTGCAGCCGATGATCTAAAGAGTAACATCGCACGTTCTCCAGCACTTCCCAGCAAAATGATCCGATTTTTAGATGAGGCCAAAATGTTGGCTACCTGCCGCATATCATCTATCGATTCGCCATTGGTAAACACGTACATCATCAGTTGTGTATCAAAGACACGTGAAAATCCATTTTTAAGTTTATCTGCGATACCTTCCATTTGAGCTTTACGTAGATAACGAACTTCGCGGCCGAGTGACTTTGTCTCTTGCTGTAACTTTTCAATAGAGCTAGACAAACTGTTTGCCCCTGTAGAAAGTTGACGTGTGAGTTCATGCATAATCTCAGTTTTTCGACCGTAGTCTGCAATCGCTCGATTCCCACACAAGAATTCAACGCGTAACATTTTTTTACGTTTTTCAAGCCGCGTCACCTTAATCAATCCGATCTCTCCTGTATGAGCAACGTGCGTTCCACCGCAGGCAGTTAAATCAAAATCTGAAATATCAACGAGGCGAACTAATCCGTCTTCAATAGGTGGTAGCTTGCGAATCGGCATCAATTTTGCATCATCTATGGTGACCTCACTAATGATAATCGAGCGGTTTTCTTGCACGATTTGGTTTGCCAAGCCCTCGGCCGCCAATATCTGTGCAGGTGTTAATTCCTGAGCATCAATATCAATTGTGCAGAATTCTGGCCCCATATGAAAGCTCATCGTTGGGGCATCAACAGCCTCAATAAAAGCCCTTGATAACACATGTTGGCCACAATGGTGCTGCATATGATCGAATCGTCTTTTCCAATCAACTTGCCCGGTCACTTGATCGGCCTCAAGCTCGCCATCAAGCATATGAACAACCGCCCCATCCTCTTTCCGAATCAAAACATCGACAACGTTAACTTTATGATCAGAGTCAATCAACTGGCCTGTATCATGAGGCTGCCCACCAGAAGTTGGGTAGAAATAAGACCGATTCAGCACAACGGCCGGTCTATCGTTAAATATTAAACGCTCAATTACTTGCGCTTCAAAAGTAGTGGTATAGGCATCAGAATAATAAAGTCGATCAGACATATGGAATTCTATAATTTTGTTTAATTTAAAAGGCTCCGCTTAAACTGGAGAAAAGTAAGCTCGAATTCTACTCAATATTTTATAAGCAACAATCAGATCAAAAGTGAATAGATCACATTCTAAGCTTGAGGCATGATCGGGAGTAAAAAGTTAAAGCGTGCGCCGCCTTCATCCGGCTCATCTGCCCAAATCTGCCCACCATGTGCTTCTACTGCCAAACGACAGAATGCCAGCCCCAAACCAACCCCTTTACGGCCGCCCCCATCTTTGATCCGGCGGAACTTATCGAAAATAACTTCGCGGAATTCAACTGGAATTCCTGGTCCTTGGTCTTGAATCGATAAAACCAATCCATCATTGCTGTCATTTTCAACAACTTTGATCGTAATCAAATGGCCGTCCGAGCTATATTTCAGCGCATTATCTAGCAGATTAATAATCACACGCCGTACCATATCGGAGTCAATATAGATATCTGGCATAAAAATCGGTAGTTCACGTGCAAGTCTCACATTCCGGCGATCAAAGGAAGCTTTCAGAGACTCTTCAGCATCATCTATCAATCTTGAAATCGATGAGAAGCTTTGATTTTGCAACGTATGGCCAGCTTCTAAGCGATTAATGTCTAGCAAAGAGCGAATCAGACGCCGCAAACGCTGACTTGATCGAATCGCCACATCCACCATATTAATAATGGTTGGTTGGCTATCCTTAGGCAAATCTTCATTGACGAGTTCGAGGCTAGCAATGATATTGGCCAATGGGCTTTGCAGATCATGGAAAAGCATTGCGGTCAAATCTTCTCTCATGTTCTGCAGTTCAATTGTTTCTGAAATGTCATGATAGATCCACTGAAGCACTTGTCTGTCAGTTGCACGATCATCAGTTGTCACAAATAAACGCTTAGCATAAACCTCAACAACAGTCTTTTTACTCGTCTCTTTACTCACAATTTCACTTGTGAACATTTTAATCTGGCGCGTCTTAATCGGTTTAAACTGCCGTTCACCCATTACACCAGTATCAACCGTATGCAAATCGTTGATGTGTTTGTCGAGCATCTCGACCCGGTCCAAGCCAAACAATTCACAAGCTTGACTGTTGGCCTCGATGACATGCCCTTTACGGTCAGTCAAAATGATCGGGTCGATACTATCTTGGAATAGGCCAATATAGCGAGATTCTGCCTTTTGAGTCCGAATATATTGCTGCGCATTCCCCACGGCCGAACTAGCCAGATTAGCCAAGTTAACTAAAAGATTTAAATCTTCTTCAGTAAAGTAATTACGCATCGTTGGGTTGATTGCTTGAATCGTCCCTAACACTTGCCCCTTGATTTGTAAAGGAGCCACAATTGTAGCAAATGTGTGATGGCCGGTCCGGCGATCTCCCGTTGTAATAAATCGCGGATCGTTGTGCGTATCATTGACCATCGCAGAACTGCCGTGTTCAACAACCCAGCCGGCAACACCTTCATTAGACGGCATGCGCATACCTACAATTTGAGTGCTACCAATCCCTTCAGCTACCGTGTAAACCAGTTCTCCTGTGACACTGTCAACCAATGCAATCGAAAGCGCTTCTACATGTAAGAACGAATTCATTTGCTCTAAAAGCGACTGCATGATTTGTTCAAGATCAAGTGACGAGTTGATCACTTTACTGGCTTCGTTTAGCAGAGTCGTCACGTTGAGCTGGCGTTGGGTTTCTTCATGAGAGCGTGCATTTTGGATCGATACGGCCGCTTGGTTGCACAAAGTTCGAATAATCGAAATCTCTTCATCCATAAACGAACGTGCTGTAGCCCGATCCATCAACAAGGCGATGCCGATAATGCCTGACGGAGCCATCAATGGCATGAGTAGCATCGATGAAAGCCCTAAACGCTGTAAAAGATATAGCTCCGGTCGCTCAAGCTGAGGGTTGTCGATATTCATCTGGACAAAACGCGGGTTCGCCAAAAGGTCTTTAATCAAAGCGGCATTGTTTATCCGCAGTTGATCCTGCTTTGGCATCATCACTGCCCTGTCATCACGCATATACATCGTTTGACCGATGAGTTCACCTGTACTTTGATTGAGTTCGAGCAAAGCGCACGTTTCAATATCGATCAGTCTGACAATGTGTTCAGCAACAAGCTGAATGACATGGTCGACGTCCAATGAGGAAGATATTTGTGAGGCGGCGTTCACCAAAACGTGCAGAGATTCCGCTTGGCGCTGGCTCTCAGCATAAAGTTGTGCGTTTGAAATTGAAGTTGCAATTTGCTCCGAAATAACAAGCATGAGGCCCAAATCTTGCTCGCTAAATTGATCCGACCCAAGTTTTGTCAGGGTAATTGTCCCCATCACGCGCCCATAAGCTTTTAAGGGAATACAAACGGCCGACATGCTGATTTCGGCCTGTGGACCCTCTGACAGCCAGCGATCATCATTGTTCGTATCAGAAATAAGAATCGGATCGCCGGAATGGATGACCTTGGCAGCCAACCCATTGCTCATAATTTGTTTTAAATAGTCTTGACCGGCTGTGAGGAACCCTTTTTTACTATCCAGCATGTGGGCATGCTTTAATTCATAGTCTTGGTCTAAAACGAAAAGGCTGCCCGTATCAGCTCCCAATGCGCCGACACACGTCCGTAACACTTCTGGCAAAATGCGTTCAAGGTCAAGCCCAGCCGTTACATGATTAAGCACAGAGCTAACACGAAACAGCACCCTCAAACGGCGGCTATCTGATTTTTTCTGCAGATCTGAAGTTTGTGTACGAACCATACGTAAAATCAGCTTAATCTGATTAATGGCAAATTATAACCTATCAATTGTGGCTCAGGACCACATAAAAGCGAGTATAACATATCACAGTTTACAAACTGATAGGATAAAAATATGGTATATGCTAGTGTGATAAAAAAGAAGGCCATACTAACTTCTTTGCAAACTAATTAAAGTATCACTTTCTTTTGTGCTAGGACTATATCAATTTCTATAAAAGGAACCTACCGAATTTTCTGTTTTTTAAGTGAAAAAATAAGGTCAAACTTAATCGAAATCCCAATGCCGATTAATATTGCGCATCATTTTAGCGATATAAACTTGCTCGAGATCAACATCAATATAGTTTGCTAATTTTAAAACATATGCCATTACGTCAGCTAGTTCATCACCAATGTGTGTTTTATTCTCACGGATAGCCTGCTGCTGAGCTTCAGCCGCCTCCATGCCTGCGTTGAGTAGGCTGGTTCGGCGAGTCCATACTTTCGTGAAGTTTCGCGCTAGTTCGCCCATCTCTTCAACCAATAGAATGTAATTATAAAAAAGATCAGGATCAAATTCTTTTTCTTTATCGAGGAAATGATGAAATTTTTGATAACTGGCCAACGTACCTGTTTGCGGTAGCAAATTGTGTGGTTCCGGTACCGATTTATTTTCATCAACGGCCGCTTCTGAATCATGATCGATTTGAGACAGTGCGATCTTGATCTGTGCTGCGGCCGCAGCAACATCTTCCGGCCTTGAAATAAAATCAAGCTGTGACACATCAATTCGAAGCACCTGCATGTCCCCTTGGTCTGACAAATTAGACAACCACTCATCATATGCGGCCGACAGCTGCCGGATATAGTTCGGGTCCATATCTCGCTCATAAGGGCGGTCACGTTGTGCGATGCGTTGCATCACCGTCTCATGATCGGCCGTTAAATAAACAAGCAAGTCAGGCCGACGAATTTTTTCGCCTAACGCTGAATGGACCCGGCCGTACATGGCTAACTCATCATCCTTTAAATTCAGCCACGCAAAGAGCTCATCTTTCGCAAATGTATAGTCTGCCAGCAGATTACCTTTTGCCAATGCCTCTGGCACTGCCAGATTCTGCTGTTGATATCGGCTCAGCAAGAAAAAAAGCTGGGTTTGAAAAGCATACCGCTCACGATCTGAGTAAAAGTCTGCTAAAAAGGGATTTTCTTCGAAGACCTCAAGCAAAACAGATGCATTAAAATAATCTTTCAAATAACGGGTGAGCGTTGTTTTCCCAACACCGATCACTCCTTCGATGGCGATAAATTTGTTCATAGGATTTTCTAAACAAGTTACGACACAGCTAAGCAACTGAGTCAGATTTTTTAATTTCGATTCTCACGGCATGCTTTGTAGCGGCCGTAATCGCGGCCCGTGCCGCTAAACGGTGACCGGCAACCCACAAGATACCCGTTTCATCTGCAATCAGTGGCCAACGGTCACGCAAGATTGCCGGAATTTTACGATCAATCATCAATTTTTTGAGATACACATCACCGTCAAACTTAAACGGCCGAAAAGCTTCACTTTGCTGGCGGCTGCGAAGAATTAAGTCAGCATCTTTTTTTACAGCCAAAAAGGCAACCCAGCGATTCGCGACAGCCTCTTCTAAATTAATTTCGTCAACTAAAACAGGGCAAATGTGCATTTGCCAAGGTTCCCTCAAAAAGTCGACTACACGTTTTTCCTTTGAATCAAACGTGTAGTCGTTGGCGGCACCACGAATTTGTGGCATATCGAAAAGCTCGGCCGCTGATTTGTGATAGGCAAGCAATGTGTCATAGGCTTTCTGCACCCAAACTGAACCTGAAAGCTGATACCGCTTATCCGTCTTCTTTTGGGACAAGCCAACTCTAGCCGCTTCAAGATTTTCTTGAGTCATATCTTGGGTCGAGCCAATAACCCGAGCATACAGTTGCCGCAAAGCATATCGCTGAAAGCTTGGGTTGCCTGCAGACCAAGCTTCAAAGTTGATTGAGCACCAGCCTAATCCTTGCTCCTCTTCAGTTTGTTCCCATTTACTGGCATGCAGCGCTTCAAGCGCAAATAAATCATCCTTTAAAATTTCAGCCATCTGGCTCAAAGATTTCTGGATTTGGGGATTAAACTGCTTTTCAAGCAAGGGAATGAGCGTATGGCGAATGCGATTACGTGTGTATGTTTTGTCTTTATTTGAAGGATCATCGAAGAAATTCAAGTCATGTTCAGCCGCGTACTGGTCCAGCATTGCAGGCGATACATTCAACATCGGCCGCACGAGCACAAGTGGCTCATCTTCAATTTCAACTTTCGGTAACACTGCTTGATCACGCATACCGGTCAGCCCAGTCAAGCCTGCGCCACGCAGTAAATGCAGTAAAACTGACTCCGCTTGGTCACCGGCATGATGGCCGGTCAGAATAAAGCGAGCTTGGGCTTGACGAGCCGCATCTTTCAATATGGCGTAGCGAGCAATGCGACCGCTATTTTCAGTAAATGTTTCAGGGGTCAGTAACGTTTGTTTGATTTGGCATTCCGCCCCCCACTCTGTGGCCAACTCTAGCACCTGCTTACATTCAAATGCAGACTCCGGCCGCAATCCGTGGTCGATTGTGACCGCAATGGTTTCTACTTTAATTTCAGAAGAATGGGTTAGCCAGTGAAGCAGGCAAATAGAATCACGGCCGCCAGAGACCGCCACAACGAGCGGACCGTGCCCCTGTAAATGTAAGTTTGAGTTGAAATATTGTGCCAGTGTTTGATTTAACGTGCTCATGAGTCGTTTTTCAAAGACAAATCTAAGCTTAAATATAAAACAAAAACGGCTCGCTTGCGCGTGCCGTTTTATCACCTGTAGGGCGGGAGGGACTCGAACCCTCAAGGACCGAAGTCCGGCGGATTTTAAGTCCGCTGCGTCTGCCAATTCCGCCACCACCCCAAGTGGTCGGTAATTATCAATATTCCGAGTGGAATTGTCAATTTTTCATTTAAATTGGTTTACTCTTGATCAACATCGTCCAATTTCCACGCTGCACAGCCTTCCCATTTTGGTTCTTTATCGTCACTTTTAGCACCACCTGCCCACCCCCTAATTTAGGTAAGGCTTTAAGTTCTTTAATTTCAAGAATAACGTGAATCGTGTCCCCAAAGAAGACTGGGGTGCTAAATTTGGTCTCTAAATCGCGAAAAGCGATAACGGTGCCTTCCATGAATCCGGTCTGAACCGCTAGGCCTGATGCGATAGATAAGACCAGTAGACCATGTGCTACTCGCTGCTTGAATCCAGCCCCTTCTGCGTAAGACTGGTCTGTATGGATTTGATTATAGTCTCCGGAAAGTCCAGCAAAATTAACGACATCGGTTTCAGTAATGGTACGGCCGACTGAAATAATTTGGCTACCCAGTTCTAAATCCTCAAAGTAAAGTCCGCGAGGCTCGCGTGGTGCATCTGCCATCTGTTTGTTCTCCTGATCAAAAAATTTTGCGTGAATTGTACCAAAGTCAGGTTAGAGTAGGCTGCTGAGTCCGTTAATCCCTGTTTTGTTGTAAATATTGTTACAAGCATTGTAAGGTTTGTTTAGTACATTTCTACTAATAAACGGTTTAAATTCGCCTCGGGTGGGGACCCTTTTGCAGAGACCACCACGTTCCTCTTCTGCAAAGTGCGAATTGACCACATTGTCCATAGGCTTCTAGCCAACGGGCTAAACGGGTTTGGATTAATTTCCAAACCCGTTTTTATTTGGGAGCAATGGTAAAATCTATTTTATGTATCCGGTTTTATCACACTACCAAGTTCGGCCGTTGCTTAAACAGCGCGCCGAGGCTGAATCGCAAACAATTGAAGTTAAAACATCTTTTGATTTAGGGATTTCACAATCGACGGCAACCTTAGGGGCCGAAGGGTTACTCTATGCAGATTTAGCGCCGATTATTTGGGCAGATCTCGAATTAATCTCAGCAGAAGAAAATGCTGTATTCGAAATTTTTGACGATGGTGAAGTTCAGAAAGTGAGCACCTTTTCGGAGGAACTACAGCGATCCTATTCTTTGTTTCCAACGCTTTCGGCCCCGACGATGCTCGTTTCCGGTATAACGATGCATCGGATTGTTGATTGCGATCCGCATCAGGATACGCTCAACAAGATTAAAGCGTTTGACGGTCCACCTACAGGGAATGTTTTAGACACCACAATGGGGTTGGGCTATACGGCGATACAAGCAGCACGCACGGCCGCATCTGTCACTACGATTGAAATTGACCCCGCCGTCGTCGAGATTTGTCGGCTGAATCCATGGTCGCAAGGGCTATTTGAAAAGGAGAACATCAAACGCCATTTAGGGCATTCATGGGATGTCATTGAGACGTTTAAAGCGAGCTCTTTTTCAACAATTACACATGATCCACCGATGTTTAATATGGCCGGGGAGCTATATTCGCTTGAATTTTACAAGGAATTACACCGTGTTTTAGGTCAAAGGGGCAAGTTGTTTCACTACATCGGAAATCCAAACAGCAAGTCTGGAGCCCGGACCACCCGTGGCGTAATCAAGCGGCTAAAAGAGGCAGGATTTAATCGAGTATTAGGAAGAGAGCAGGCTTTTGGAGTATTGGCGATTAAATAAGAGGGGTAATTTGTGATTCTACATGTTCTTTCAAGCCAGCCAACAATGATTCCATCCCCTTAGAATAGGTTTTTTCAACAAACAACTTATCTAAGATAGTGCCTACCACGCCATACTTTAATTTATATTCTGGCGAAACGGTCACATGAGTTCCGTTGCCTTCCGGCCGTAAATAAAAGCGGATGTCGGCCTGAGCAAACGGCATGTTTGTGGCGGTAATCCTCATCGTGATCTGCTCATTGGGCTGCCACGCTACTACTTTTTCGTCCAAATAGTTTTTTCCACCCAAGTCACAGTAACGGGTGGCTCCTAATCCAACGACACCGGTTGAGGTGGTCTTTGACGAGACAACACCCGGGTTCCATTGATGGATTTCACCGATGTCAGCCAATGCTTGCCAAACCTGATCAGCAGACGCATTAATGATTGTTTCTCTTTTAAAGCTATTCACGTTTTATCTCTCCTTGGTTAAAGTTGTAGGCGAAATTTAGACGATTGCATAACGTTACTCAATGAAAAGTTGTGCCAATCAGTGCCAAAGTTGCCGACAGAAAAGCAAAATCGCATTAAAATCATGGCATGAAGTTAAAGCTTGTTTTAATTAGTGACACACATAACCTACACGAACGTCTCGATGTCCCGGCCGGGGATATCTTGCTTTTTGCAGGCGACATGGCCGACAAAGGCACCCTCAAAGAAGTAGCAGATTTCAACCACTTTTTAGGAAATCTCCCTCATAAACACAAGATTATGATTTGTGGCAACCATGATTTCGCGTTTGAACGCACTCCGGCCGAAGCGCAAGCACTCATCACCAACGCAACCTATCTGCAAGATGAAGCGATTACGGTTGAAGGGCTCAAAATATATGGGACCCCGTGGCAACCCTGGTTTCACAACTGGGCTTTTAACCTTCAGCGTGGTGCGGAGATTCGTGAAAAATGGGACTTAATTCCGGCCGACACTGACATTCTCATCACTCACGGCCCACCGATGGGAATTGGTGACAAGACATTTATGGGGCAACAAGTCGGGTGCGAAGAGCTTGCAGAAGTTGTTAAACTCATCAAGCCGAAAATACATCTGTTTGGGCATATTCACGAAGCGGCCGGGCAGTGGCAAATCGGCGACACGCTGTACGTCAATGCGAGCATGGCACCCAGCCCGGTGAGTCTGCGACGCAACAAAGTTAACCAACCCATCGTCATTGAAATTGAAGCCGGAGAAAACATAGGCTAAATATAAAGAGTAGGAATATTCATTCTGACCGTATCTCTCTGCCACACCAATGGCCACACCTAAGCAATATCCCGTTCTCTATCCACTGACCCTTCCCAAGTTTCGATCTAATATTTATGAATAAAATGGAACGCATGTTATCGATTGTGCTAGAGCTTCAGGCCCGTGAATGGACGCGGGCCGAAGAGCTTTCAGCCCAATTTGAGGTTAGCAAACGAACGATTTACCGTGATATGCAGGCTCTGAGCGAAGCCGGGGTGCCGGTTGTAGCGGTTACGGGGCAAGGATATGGGCTGATGGAAGGATACTTCTTGCCCCCGCTCAACTTCACAACAGATGAAGCCCTGATGTTGATCTTGGGCAGTGACTTTATGGCCCAACATTTCGATGCCAAGTTTCGGCAGGCGGCCGAACTTGCGAGTGTTAAAATCGAAGCTGCTTTACCAAACCATCTGACTGATGACGTCGCTTATCTGCGTAAGAACATCAACTTTTTCGCCCCGCCCACTCGGACTGAAGGTGATCCGTTTGCACCACTCAAACAGCTACGCAGAGCGATCATCGGCCGGAATCGAGTCCGGCTCCACTACTCAAAACGCTTTGGCGAGACCGGCATGGATGAGCAATCAGTCCGAGACGTTGACCCATACAGTTTGGCCCGCCTAACCTCAGATTGGTACCTGCTCGCCTATTGCCATTTGCGCCAAGATTTTCGCGTGTTTCGAATGTCACGCATCAATCAGCTTAGCGTCAGGCCAGGTCGATTTGAACGCTCACCCGACTACAAACCAGACTGGCTCAACCCGAGCGGGATGCAAAACATCATCGTCAAGGTGCTGTTTAAGCCAGAGGTATCCCGATGGGTGCGCGAAAATGCATCTTACTACCCGCTTGAAAGCGAAGAGACGGCCGAAGGTTTAGCCATTTCAATGTTTGTGCGGGACGAGCGTGAAATCATGCAGTGGCTACTGGGCTGGGGAAGCAACGTCCGAATTATCGAGCCAGAGTCGTTGATTGATCGCCTGCTAGAAGAAGCAAAAAAACTGATTAATCAATACGAAAAGAGCTAGGCGATCGGCAAGAATGCATTTTCAGCTTGCATGGTTTGCCGATGGCTAAAAGGTGATTTGCATATTCTAGTTAGATCTTTTTGTTGCAAATCACCTTACTGACATACTGTTGTCACTCGGGGGTTATACGCTGATTTTGTCAATGGATGATGTGCGAACACATCATCTAATTTCATCTAAAAGGAGACAAAATGACGCAACCAATTTCAGCAGACTTCCCATTCGAATCTAACTACATCGAGGTAAAAGGATCACGCATGCATTATGTAGATGAGGGATCAGGGGACCCCATTCTATTCTTACATGGCAACCCGACATCTTCTTACCTATGGCGGAATGTAATCCCCCATCTGACCCAACACGGCCGCTGTATCGCCCCAGACCTGATCGGCATGGGGAAGTCAGACAAGCCTAACATCGACTATCGCTTTTTCGACCATGCCGACTATTTAGACGGCTTTATCAAAGCGTTAGGGCTCACCAACATCACCTTGATTATTCACGACTGGGGCTCCGGGCTTGGATTTCACTATGCGCATCGGCATCCTGAAAATATAAAGGGGATTGCGTTTATGGAAGCCCTCGTCATACCGACGCCCAATTGGGAAGTGATGGGAGAAGGGGGCGAGATTTTCAAAGCGTTTCGCACGCCTGAAGTGGGGTATGATCTACTGGTGAATCAAAACATGTTCATCGAGCAGATTTTGCCCGGCGGCATCATGCGCCAGCTAAGCGATGAAGAAATGAACGTCTATCGAGCACCCTATTTGGACCCGGCCGCACGCAAGCCCATTTACCAGTGGCCAAGTGAAATCCCGATTGCGGGCAGTCCGGCCGATGTGCATGGGGCGGTCGCTGCGTACAACCAGTGGCTGCAAGAGTCTGATCTGCCTAAACTGTTGATTTACGCCACTCCAGGGGCGATTTTGACCGAACCGGCCGTTGGTTGGTGTAAGCAGTTTATCCGTAATTTGGAGTCGGTCGATATCGGGCCAGGCAACCACTATTTGCAAGAGGACAATCCACATGGGATTGGGGCCGAATTAGCAAAGTGGGTCCAGACAATCAATTAGAGTCGATTACAATCATTTCCAGCCACAGATCTGCAACGATTTTCAATGATCTGTGGCTGGCTTCAAAAAATATGCAATTTGATACAGATATACAGTCGGATCATAAAGAGTTGTTTCTGACGGCTCGGAAGTTACTCATTGATGAGTACCGGCTTACCGAAACGAAGAAGCCGAGAATCACAACTTATTCAGATGTAAATGGAGGCATTTGCCACATGCGCACGATGCCGCATGGGATTGATTTTGGCTTTTTGAAAGGGGCCCGCATGGAAGATCGTTTTGATCGCTTAACTGGCAAGGGGAAAGTCATGCGAATTTTATCGATAAGCCGGTTAGATTTAGAGGTCGCCCGCTACTACCTTGATCAAGCGATTAACATCAATGCCAAAAAGTAAGTTAAAATCAGCGCATGGATGTACAAAAATTTAATCGAGACGCATGGGACCGACAGGTAGAAAGAGGAGATAGCCCTTGGACTCAGCCCTACTCAACAGAACGCATCGATGCGGCCCGCAACGGGGATTTTCAGGTTCAGCTAACTTTGTTCAAGCCAACCCCGGCCGACTGGTTCCCTGACATGCAGGGAATAGATCTGCTGGGGCTGGCTTCGGCCGGAGGGCAGCAGGGTCCGCTGTTCGCGGCGGCCGGGGCCAACGTCACGATTATCGACAATTCACCCAAACAGCTGGCGCAGGATCGCTTTGTGGCTGAGCGAGACGGTTTAGACATCACAACGATTTTGGGGGACATGGCTGATCTGTCACAATTTGCAGACGAGAGCTTCGACATTGTGTTTAATCCGGGCTCAACGATGTTTGTACCGGATGTAAACCCGATCTATGCAGAGGCGGCACGCGTGCTCCGGCCGGGCGGCCGTTTTATGACCGGCTTCATGAACCCGGATCAGTACATGTTTGATTTTGATCAGCATGACAATCATAAAAAGCTGGTGGTTAAACATACCAAGCCGTTCAAAAGTTTAGATTTGCCACAGACTGAACGAGACAAGGAGTTTGGTGCAGGCTCTCCGCTTGAGTTTGCCCATTCGCTAGATGATTTGATTGGTGGGCAGGTGCGAGTCGGGTTAATGATCAGCGGCTTTTTTGAGGATGATTGGAACCCGGCCGAAGTTATCATGGCTCCCTATTTGCCAGCGATGTTTGCGACGTTGGCTAGAAAAGCGGCCGGTTAGACGGCGTTCTAGCCTGACGATCTATAGTTTTGGGTATCTGCTGTCGAGGGCTTAGGCTATGGAGCAATCCGGCCAGTGGGCTGGGCCTGCACCGTTTTTCATGCCCCAGAGTTTTCGGACCACCGATTTGTACCAACTCATTCAGTTACAGGGTAAGAATTTCGTCGAAAGTTGAGCAAAATCCCTGATTCTTTCATGCGAATGCCTGACCCCTACG
>JBGCDP010000210.1:0-9045 GCA_045105475.1 Anaerolineae bacterium | reverse complement strand
CCATTCTGATGGCATAAGACGAACTGGCCTTGAATATTGACAAAGTAACGGCCGTAGGAACACGTACAATTTTTTGAGTGATTAATTTCCCAGGTTGATCAAGTTCGACAGTGACAAACGGCCGACCACTTTCCTGTCCCAACTGATATTGTTCAACCGAAACCCAACTTGCATCGATTAAACTTAATAGCTGGACCGGCGGTTCCTCACTAGCCTGAGTTGATGAAATTTCTTCCCCCGGTACGACTGCGCCTCCAGGTGCGTTGAATGCATCAATGTTCAACAATTCACTCTCTTCTAGCCAAATTTTGGCTGTAATTTGGGCAGTGATAGGTGTTGACGTTGTAACCTCGAAGCAACGATTGATTCCGTATCCACCAAGTGGTTGTGTACTCGCACATCCGCTTGGGCTCCAGTTAGGACCAGCGATTGTTACCGTTGCTTCATTTTCAGATTGGTCAAGCTCTGAAATATTTAGCTGAACGCCCCTCTGTTTCTGAAGCTCTTTATCTGACGTTGCAATCGCTAAATAAGTTTTTTCTGTAGTTGTGATTGACTGCGTTTGACTTAATGCGCCATCGATGAAAATGAAGCTTCCCTCAACCGAAAAAGGATGCTTGTCATTGACGATGATGAGACCATTGTGCTGCATAAAATCGCCTGTGATAGTAAGTGGATGCGTTTGACTAAGTGTTCCTTGCCAATTCGCTGTGATAATTAAGTCTCCGATGGGGGATTTAAAATCGGCATCGACCTCACTAAAAAGCGGGCTGCTGCCGTCAAATCTGAGATCATTTCCGTGCGGCCGGAGGTTGGGCGACCAATTGAGCGGTTCTGACCAGTCTGTCGTGCCTGCTCCGCCATCCCAAGTCAGTGACCCGTTACAATTCACTTGAAAATCATCGATGATAAGACCAGAACTTAGTTTTGGGTTTTCGAGATCGATTGAGCCATCGCCTAAAAATTGTAAGCGTAAAAACGGAAAATCATTGAGTGTTTTTCCAGCCGTCTGCGCTGCATCTGCCAAGTCAATGCGTAGGTGCTGCCACAGGTTTGGCTCTTCTTCGTTTGCGACCGTGGGTTTGGCGATTTTAAACCAGCTCTCACCACGATCTGTGCTCATGAATAGACCGGTATCGGGGTGGGCTGAATAAATTCCATGCCCCAGCCAGCTCAGATCGAGATGTGTAGTATTGCTATCGCTTGCATCTATCCCAACTTCTGCCACAGCTAAATTAACAATGCCGTCATACGCACTATCTTCAAGCACGAGACTGTGTTCATTGTGTGCAGAAAAAGCTGCGCTTGCCCTAATCTGACCATTTACGCCTGTTTGGAACTGCCAGCCAGTTGCAGCAGCTGGGAGCTCTTCAAAACTTTCATGAGAATTGCAGCTTAAAATCGGCCGCGTGTTTATCGTGTAGTCAGTCTCATCCGTTCGTTTTTCACTGTCAGTGACCCTACTATGAAATACAAACTCTCCATCTTGGCCTGCTATTACATCAAAAGTCACAGTTAAATATTTAGTCGGTGCAAGCGTTAAATTTTTCCATATAACCGTATTGGACTCGAAGGTGCCTTCATTGGAAATTGAGCTTTCAACTAGTTCTAGAGTGGATGGGGCGGTTATGGATAAGAGAATGCCATTTGAAATTAAGTCTGAGTCATTGAAAAGGGTGACTGAAATCGTTTCGGATTTTCGGTTAAAAAGAACAGCAGGCGCGTTTATGTCGAGATGAATGCTGCCTGCTAGCTCAGTTAAGGCAGCTTCAAGATCGATTCGCTTCATACCAGCGACTTCTCCTGTAGAGCGCTGATCGTTTATGGTTTTGCCGCTCTCTTGTAAAATGAAAAGTTTTTTTTCAATGCTCATTTCTGGATCACTTTCTGCAAGGAGGGCAAAAGTGCCAGCAACCATTGGAGCTGCCATTGAAGTACCGCTCATGTTTCCTGAACTTTCATTTGGAAAGGCTGATTTTACGTTTGAGCCCGGTGCAAGTAGGTCGATTTGATCTGAGATGTTCGAGAAGGGAGCAACTGTGTCATTGTTATTTGTTGCACCGACTGTAATCACTTCATCAATGCAGCTAGGCTTGCCAACACCATCTCTATATCCTTCGTTTCCGGCCGCAACGATTGTGGCAATACCTACAGAGTGTAAGTTTAAAATCGCCTGTCGGCGGACGTCAAAGTTGCAGGCTGAAGGATTATAACTGCCACCTAAACTCATATTTACAGCAACGATATTGAAATCGTCTGCAAGTGTCAGAATATATTCCAACCCCCTAATCTGATCAGAAGTAAATGAGAGCATGCGATTGTAGGAATTAAATGCGGAAAAAACCTGTACAGGGATTAAATCTGCGTCTGGTGCGATTCCGATTAATGTATCAGCATCATTTGCTCCGATGATGCCAGCTACATGTGTTCCGTGTTTACAGTCTGTTACAGCTCCACCAAGCCCCAAGGCATTCACCGCGTTGATGCAGTCATCGGCCGCACCCGGCTGGGTTGACGCCTGAGCTCCGTTTGGACAGACTGAATAAACTCCACCATATGTGGTTGATTCTGTTGAGAAGCAGCCTTCGGCTATGATTCGGTTTCGGCCGGTGTTAAATGCGCTGTGCTGAACGTCTACTCCGGTGTCAAGAATGGCAATGACACTTCCTTTGCCTGTGTAACCAGCCGTATGAAATGCATCTGTGCCGATGACGGCGTGGCTGGTTTCAAGGTTACTGTTTGAACTGACAGTAGAAACTTCATCTTCTACGATAAACGCAATGTCGCCTCTGTCTTCAAGTGCCTGAAGCCCCGCTGAATCGACTTCCATAACGACGAGTGGCAACGTTTCGAATTTTGATAAAAATGTGGCCCCTTCCAATTGCAAACTATCTTGCTGGAGCACGTTTTGCGCCGCTGCAATCATTTCTCGTTGTGCATTGCGGGCGGCATTGCTACGCATACTGCCTTCGGCCTCTACCTGCACGTTAAGTTGTACGAGCACGCGTAAACGGCCGGACTGGGCGATAGCAGCAGCTAATTCATTCGATTGACTTAATTGATTGGTTTCGGTTTGATGTGCAGCCGAAGCTAATTTGCTCTCATCTTTTAGATAGGCAAAGACAGCTAAGAGAATGGCGCATAACCATACATAGTGGCGATATTTTTGCATAGATCATCCCCCCCGGGATGAATACTGGTGCTTTTATTTAGAAGCTAGTTGAGCTAGAAGTTGTCTGCCAGATGATATATATCACCTGAAGCCACAGTGTAGGTTGCGCTTATGTAAGTTTGGATAGTACGTTTTGGTGAAAGCAGATGGTAGTGAAGACTCTGTACTGAACATCAGGTACTAAAAAGGCTCTTATCGGTGTAGTACTTTTAACTATTTGTTCGGTAGATAGAAGATGATTGAGGGTTTAATTCACTTAGGGGGCTGGGGTGCCACCTTCTAAGCCAGACTCTGTATCAGCAGTATCTAAACCTACAAAAATGCTAATTTGACACCTCCCTTCAGCTTCTGCGCCATCTCCAAAAATAGACAGGCGAACTTCGTATTCTCCGTTTTCAAGCCGGCTCAAATCGGCCGAGCCTAATACGTCATTCTCAACCTGCTCAAAGTTGCCACCACCCAATAGATTAATCCATTCATTGCTGGTGCTTGGCCCAGAAATTTCTAGCCCGTAGAAAGCAAAAGTACGACTCGTGGCGGTCCCTATAAATGCAACTGTATCAGTTTGAACCGTTGCTGGCCGGGGGCTACTGATGTTGATACCCGGAGTACACCCACCTCCATCGGGAATAAATAATTCAGCCACTTCACGTGTAGGCGGCCGGAGTTCCCCATCTTCCCCCTGAAGCTCAGCAGGTTCTGGCGTTTCAATCGGAATGCCTGAAATAATCGGGTCAAGCGTGGCCGTGGCAACAAAAATAGGTGTGCCCTGGCTGATTTGCAAAATGGCTCTTTCTGTGGGGGCTAAAGGGGAAGGAGAGGCGAATGGTGTTTCTAAAGGATTAGGTGTCGCTGTTGGAATAGCTAAAAGCTCGGGGGGAAGCGTAGGCGCCACAATTTGATTGACAAACCAGAGAATGCTGATGGCGACTAACGAAGAGAAAAGCAGCGCAAAGCCATTACTTCGTGTTTCGCGTGCATAGTCGCGTTCAAGCGAAAACATAGCACGCTGCATAACATAGCGTGCTTGCCCCAGACGGACTAACCCTACGAGTAGACTAATCGTGGCAATAAAAAATATCGGTATATCCCACCGAAGAAGAAAAACATATATCCCTTCCATTGGACCGATTTTAGATTAGATATGGAAAAAGAAAAATGAGAAGAGGGGTTTATTAAAAAAGGAGCTATTTAGATGGCTTTAACCACACCGTTTAACGATCTCGCGTAGCAGATTTGCCAATTTAGGCACAACCAACTTCCCTATTTCAAGCACTTCTTCATGATTGGTTACATCTTCTTGGCTTGGGTCCATATTGGTTACATTGGTAATGGTGGAGATCCCTAAGACATGAATGCCGCAATGGTTTGCCACAATGACTGAATGGGCGGTGGACATACCAACGGCGTCAGCTCCAATTGTGTTTAGATAGCGCAGTTCGGCCGGGGTTTCAAAACTTGGACCGCTGACACAGGCATAAACCCCTTCTTGTACAGCGATATCTAAACTGGCGGCCGCCTCATGCGTCAATGTTCGTAGTTCTTGAGCATAACCGTGTGTCATGTCTGGAAAGCGAGTACCAAACTCTTTTAAATTCGCACCAAGCAGCGGGCTATTTCCTGCCATGCCAACTAGGTTGATATGATCTTGGATGATCATCAAGTCCCCTTCGGTATAGCTGCGGTTGATTCCACCGGCCGCGTTTGTCACGATTAACGTTTCGATCCCCAATAATTTCATGACACGCACTGGGAATGTGATCCGTTGCAGGCTATGCCCTTCATAATAGTGAGTGCGTCCCTGCATAACCAAAACTTCTGTGGCGTTTAGTGCCCCAAACACAAGCTTGCCCTGATGTCCTTCAACCGTTGACCCGGGCCAGCCAGGAATAGCTGAAGAAGGAATAACGTCAGGGGTTTCAACTGCATCGGCCAATTCACTAAGACCGGATCCTAAAACCAAAGCGATTTTTGGCTGTTTGCTCGTTAACTGTTGAATTTTTTCGGCCGCTGCCACATATTCTGTGTATGTTGGGATGTCAGACATAATATTTTTGAAGATTAAGGTGCAGGTTTATGAGCTGGTCACACATGCACTGGAAAATAAAAAGGCTGGAACAATGGTGTCCCAGCCTAATATGATTATTTAAAACAACTTATTTTTTTGATTTTTGAGCGTAAATCTGTGTGGTAGAAATATTCGCATGACCCAGCAGCTGCTGAACTTCTTGCAAATTGGTTCCATCTTTAATTTTGTGCGATGCAAAGCTATGGCGCAGGGTATGAGGTGTTACAGGCGTTTGTAAGCCAGCTTCTTTTGCATACGCTTTGATAATGAGCCAGAGCCCTTGGCGTGTAAGCTGTTGCCCACGATGGTTTAAAAATAGCGCTTCTTGATTGCCTTGGCGAGCAAGACCCGGCCGACCGCGATCTAAATATTTATCTAAAAGAGTGAGTGTGTCATCTTCGAGAGGGAGCTCGCGCGTTTGTCCATCTGAGTTGATGCAACGAAGCAAGCCGCTTTTCAGATCAAGCTCACTTAATTTAAGCGAAACAATTTCGGTGACACGCATCCCGGTCGAATAAAGAACGCCTAACAAGGCCGCATCACGTAAATGTTTGGGCGTTTGTTTGTTTCTGGGTGCATGCAACAAGCGTTCAACTTCAGCTTGTGTCAGTGGTTGAGGGGTACGCTTTTTTACCCGAGGAGATTCAACCCCTTCTGTTGGATTGCTGCTGATGATGCGTTGGGCATGTAAACTGCTAAAGAAAGATTTGACGGCCGCAATTTTGCGAGCGATTGTTGATGAGGCATACCCTTTCTCCTGCATGTCTTGAACATAGGTATTGATTCCATCTTGGTCCAAGTCACCCCAAGATGTCGAATCAGATGTATCAACTATAAATTGATAAAACTGGCCTAAGTCATTTTTGTAAGCAGCGATTGTATTCTGCGTATAACGATCATGCTTCTCGACTGATTCGAGAAAGCTGTTCAAATGTGACTGCATCTTTTGCTCCTGATGCGAGCACGGGCCAGAAAGAGACATGCAAAAACGTTTGTTTAATACAACGAACTTCTGGTAGCACCCTTCATATTGGCTTTTCGGTTTTAGGGGATTCTTCCGGGGAAACTAGTTTTGATGCATCCTCTCTGCTAAAGGGATAGGTCAACACGTTTCGGGGGATCGGTTAATCACCTGTTCAAACATTATGTAACTTTAATGCAAAAAATTATAGCACTACTTTCCATAATATCAACAATCGAATCGACATAATATTCACGGCCAATTAGGCTGTTTGTCCATGTTATCAACCCTTTGCACCATTCTCACCCGGCCGTTCACGACACCACTCGCTCCATGAGCCACCATAGAGTTTCGCATGATCAAATCCAGCATGGGCTAAAGCCAGCAAATTGGTGCACGCTGTTACGCCTGAGCCGCAGTAGAATGTTGTGTCGGCGGCCGCATGTGAACCTAGTAAATCAGAAAAATGCTGCTGTAGGTTTTCTTTTGCTAAGAAACGGCCGTCTGCTCCAAAATTTTGCCCGAAAAAGAAATTGGTCGCGCCCGGAATATGACCAGCAATTGGATCAAGGGGCTCTACTTCTCCACGGTAGCGAGGGGCTGATCGTGAGTCGATTAGGTGTGTCTGATCCAAAACATGGTCAAGCGTGATCAACTTCATCTGCCCAGGTGTGCCGACAAAATTAGTTGGGCTGTTGTTTTCTGCACCAGATGTCGTTGACCCGTCAGCCGCTTCCCAAGCAGCCCACGCACCGTTTAGAACGGCCGTCGCTTTGTGCCCCATGTACTGCAACATCCACCATAAGCGAGAAGCAATGGCCCCACGCATATCATCATAGATGACGACCTGACTGCCTAGCTTAATGCCCCATCTGCTAAATAGCGCATTCATTGCGTCAGGTGTAGGCATAGGATGGCGCCCTTTATCTGTTACTGGTGGCCCGCTTAGGTCACGCTCGAGGTGAGCATAAACGGCACCGGGAATATGGCTTTTTTGGTAGGCGCTTTCAGCTGAAGCTATGTCTAGCTTGCTAAACCGGCAGTCGACAACGACTAGTTCTGGATTATTTGAAATGGCTTGTAATTGATCGGCTTCGATCAGAGTGGAATACTGCATGTGATCCTCGGTGTGAATTAGGTCTGGTCAGCAAGACGATTGTTAAAAAAACGTCTCGACCCTAACCGATTATTGGTAATCGTGTAAACTTTATAGCATGAAAGAGAGAATCATACTCACAGAAACGCCACAGTCAAAAGAACTCTACATGATTGCTGGGTGGCGCCAATGGGCCGATGCCGGTGCGATATCATCTGCGCTGCCTGAATATTTAGTTGAACTTTTAGGGGCCCGTAAAATCGGCGAGATAGCTGATGACGGGTTCTATATTTTC
Organism: Anaerolineae bacterium; assembly: GCA_045105475.1. GTDB lineage: Bacteria > Chloroflexota > Anaerolineae > Promineifilales > Promineifilaceae > WTJY01. Next base: position 1,453 of record JBGCDP010000210.1, on the reverse strand, counting down.
CAGATTCCGGGGACTCACCATTTAATGCGGCCGGTGATTAAGATGAATGAAGGGCGTCGTGAGGCGCTAGAAAGGCCGATAAATGAAATTTATTATGCGGGTAATGAAGAAAAAGGTGTGGTTATCTTTTTAGGTGAAGAGCCACATCTCAATATCGAGCGGTACTCAAATACCTTCTTTGACCTCGTCAAAATGTTTGATATACGCCGTGTGGCGATTGTTGCTGGAGTCTACGGGTCGATGCCCTACAACCGTGATCGAGAAATCGGTTGCATGTATAGCTTAGAGTCGATGAAAGAAGAGCTTGATCGTTATGAGGTGCGTTATTCTAACTACCACGGTGGTGCTTCAATTGGCACATACTTGTTAGATGAAGCGACTAAAAGTGGGATCGAATACTTCGGTTTCTACGGTATGACTCCAGCCTATGAATTTCCAGGCCAAGAAGATCTTGAAGAAAGCCCACAAGGGATGCGGATTGAGACAGACTATAAAGCTTGGTTTGATATTACTTTGCGCCTAGACCACATGTTTAAGCTGGGTGCAGATCTGGCTGATCTTGAAAAAGAGAGCCGTGATTTGGCTGAAGCGTTTGACCAGCGTATCGAAGAACTTGAGCGAGATACCCCTGGCTTGGATCTAAAAGGCTTTTTAGCCGCGATCGATGCTGAATTTACAGAGCGATCTTTTAATCCGTTGGACGATGTTTGGAGCTCCGGCTTTGATGATTTGTTTGGTGAAGAATAGGTGCGAAAATGCTTAAAGATAAAGTCATAATTCTAGCTGGGGTTGGCAAGGGGATGGGGCGAGCCATGTCTCTACTATTCGCACAACATGGGGCCAAAGTTGTCATGGCGGCCCGTAAGCCAGATATTGTTGAGCCAACCAAAGATCGAATTAAAGCGGCCGGAGGCGAGGCGTTAGCCATCGTTGGGAATGCGGCTGATAAAGGCTTTATGGAAGAGGTTGCGGCCAAAACTGCGACCGCTTTCGGCCGGATAGATGGCCTGTGCTGCGTTGCTGGTGGATTTTATCGGCGAATGAAAGGGCCAGACGAGTTTGAAGACGACTTTTTCGAAATGGTGATTCGCAACCATATCGGCTCTGTTTATCACGGTGTACGGGCTGTATTGCCCACAATGGAACAGCAGGGGAGCGGTACAATTTTGACGATTGGTGCAGGGTATAAAACCTTGCGTGATGGAAACATCGCTTACGGTACAGCGAAAGAGGGTGTGGTGGGGTTGAGTAAAAACTTAGCTCGCGAACTCTGGCCTAAAAATATTCGGGTCAACAGCATTTTGCCCGGTATTGTGCGCTTGCCTTTGGCTGATGAGAAAATCGAGATGCCACAGCAGAAATTGAACCGGATGGGGCAGCCAGAAGATATTGCACATGCGGCCGCATATTTTATGTCTGATGGGTCAGCTTGGGTGACAGGGCAGGGGCTTGT
>JBGCDP010000209.1:0-17183 GCA_045105475.1 Anaerolineae bacterium | reverse complement strand
ACCATCGTATTTTCAAGGTCAAGGGTATGAAAGCGGCCGTTGGTTAATATCAAATCGGGGGATTGATCTAAAATTTGCATGGTTTTATCTCTCTTCGCTAAGCCTTTTTTTGCCAAAGGTTTTGTGACGGAATGCGTAAGGCCCGGTTAAATTTACTGGATGCATTCTCCCACGCAATCACCTCTGTCAGTTCGATAATTTCAGCCTCACTGTAGGCCGCACGGACGCGCTCAAACAATTCGTCAGACACATCTTGATCACTTAATGTCATCGCATCCGCATATTCAAGGGCCACCTTCTCTGCGGCCGAATAGAGCCCGCTTTCAGCATACTGATCAAGTGCCAAAATCTTCTCATCAGTTAAGCCTAATTCACTGCCCACGGCAGCGTTAATGTCCATTCAAAATGGGCAGTGATTGTGGGATGCAACGCGTCGGTTTAGCATCGCTGTCAACGTTCCCGACAGCAGACCTGATTTATCTAACCCGATCCACATCCCCCGAGCAGCTCGAAATATTTCAGGATTTTTAGCATAAACCCGATGATTAATAAGCGGTGCTCCCCACTTCTTAGCCTGAGCATTAAGCACAGCAGCCGTTCTAGCATCGGCCGACTCTAAATCAATCCCTTCAATACGCTGAGTCATTTTCTATCACCTTTTCATTTTCCTTTGGGTTAGGTTGAACTGGCGTTTCTAAAGTCGGCCGGCCCAGAATAAAAAACCCAACCACACCCGCCAGAATCGCCATGTCAGCCACATTAAAAATGCCAGTTCGCAAACTTCCGATCCCGACGTTAAGAAAATCGATCACGCCTCCTTCAAAAAATATTCGGTCGATCAAATTTCCTATACCACCTGCAAACATGAGGCCTCCAAAATTTACCGCCCCACGGCTTAGATTATTATCTGTCAGCAAAAAGTACAGCAGATAAATCAGAAAAATCGAGACGAGCCCAGTGAAGATTAAAGTGCGTACCAAAGGAGGCAGTGTGGCCCCCAAGCTTAGAAACGCCCCAGGATTTTCATGGTAGCTTAGACGCAAAGTATCAGCAAAATAGCTTTGCGGCTGCGTACTGCGCAAAAAAGTCCAAGCTGCATACTTGGTTCCATGATCAATGAGCGTAACGATCAGAGTGATGGCCAAAATTGCCTTTAATCTAGTTAACATATAAAAAACCTTGTCGCTCGCCATTCATCTTCCAAAATGCTCATGACGATAGCGCTCTGATATTTACCATCCCACATCAAGACGTCACGTTTAACCCCTTCTTTGACGAAGCCTGCCTTTTCATACACATGCTGTGCCCTTGGATTAAAGTCGTAAACTTCTAGCTCAATCCGGTGAAGTTTAAGGGTTTCAAAGCCATAGCCGATAATCAAACGAGTTGCCTCGCTACCATATCCTTTACCAAAATAGGATTTGCCCTGCATAACGATTCGAAAGTTAGCTAAACGGTTTTCATCATCAATTTCATTCAGCACAACTTCGCCGATATATTTTGATTCAGGGTCATCTTTTAGCGTAATGGCATAGTCAGCCCGGTCATCTGCGGCCGACACCTTTTTGCAAAACGCCTCGACCTGTTCAAAAGTGAAAGTGGCTTGCGTACCAGTGAAACGCATCCCTTCTTCATCGGACAAAGTTGCAAACATCCCGGCCGCGTCATCGGCCGTAATCGGCCGTAAAATAATTTTTTCACCCACTAAATTCGGCTTTTCCATATTCATCATTCATCACCTTTTTGATTTCAAATCGGGGTTTTAATTTGCAACCAAATTTTACCACCCAGGAATGGGGATACCAGCAGGACTAATCAAACTGAGTTACGGCCGGTTTTAATGGCTACTATTTACCATCGAGGATGGCTCTAGCCCGCACGCCTGCTTGCCCGATGCGCGAAGTGGCTCGATCAATTCCTACCACCGCCCGCTTCTTCACTTCTTCAGACACCCCACGGGCCGTATGAATCGTTACCTTCATATGGCTAAAGGCTTCACGCGATAGCTCGGCCGCTTGATCCCCATTACGCACCAGCACCCCGATACCCAATTGCTCGATCGCATCAAACAGCCACACAAAGCGAATAATCGCATTGTAGTCAGTCCGCAATTCGTCCAATGTAAATGTCTCAAGCAAAAGTGTGTAAGCTGAATCGGGTTGGATTGTCGCTTCAAGCTCTGTAGCTTCATCCCACGTTTGGTTCAGAAACCCGTACCACTGCGTTTCATGCATCGGTGCTTGAACAGCATCCCTAAAGTTGAGCATCACCGTCACTCGCTCACCTTCTGACAAAGTCTGGTAATTCAACCGCTCAACCGTTTGCATCGGCTGGTCTGCTAGCGAATCAAACATTGTCCAAACCACTTCCCCCGGTCGGACAACCGCATCAACCGGATCGCCAGAACGTAAGTCTGGCCCTTCAAAGCGATAAATCTTAGGCGGGATTTTTTCCTGATCTAACTGAACAAAATCGTACTGATTAGATGTGCCAATGACTAACAGATTGTGTGCTGCTAGGTTTGGCAAAGTAGGAGAATAACCGCTCATCTCTACTTCATCGGCAAAAATAATGCGCATCGGCCGTAATGCCTCACCGATAAATGCGCTGAGGTCGTCTCGATCAAATCGATGTTCATCGATGTCCCATGCATAGAAATGGAGAATTTCTGACCATTTACGTACAGACAACAGACTAACTGGCCCACCGCAAAACATCCGCTTGGGCACAGAAAACGTCCGGCCGCTATCATCCTGCATCTCAGGCAAGATGGTGTCAGAAAGGCCAAAGGCTGTACGCAAAGCGCGATCCAGCACATACAAAAATGTTGTTTTACCAGTCCCCGGAACGCCACAGATAATAATCGGGGCGACAGCATAGCCAGCGTTGTTCTTGTCTGTTTCAGCCGCTGACTTCCACCCCAATCTGGCCAACAGCCCTTTGCCTTCCTCAGCAAGCTTATCTTGCTGAGCAGCAGGAGCCGATTCTGCAGTCAAGAATGTAGCGATACGGCTGACAATCTCTCTATGATCAGCGCCGAATTTACCACTGTCCAGTCCTGCAACACGGGCAACCCGTTCAGACTCAGCCCAGATATCAGCGGCCAGCTCCTCGGCCGAAACTCGATTAAACCCCTGAGAATATTTTTCAAGCATAGTTTAAAGTATAAAAATCAAGCCCAAGCTTAATCCCCAAAACAGGTCCCAATTCGCCTGGCACTCAACAACTGAGGATGGTCGAGGGGCACTAACTTTTTTCTGCCCGCAATCTCTTCTAACGGCACCGCCAGCGTCGATTTACCATGAATAGCAACCATTTTTCCAAACTCTCCGGCTGCAATCAGGTCAGTTGTCGCAGTTCCCAAACGGGTAGCCAGCAGCCTATCTCGGGCCGATGGAGTGCCACCACGCTGCACATGGCCCAAAATTGTAAGCCTCGCTTCAAGCCCCGTTTGCTCTTCGAGTTGTTCAGCTAACCGAGCCGTGCTCCCTTTACGCCGACGCTGAAAATCTTTGATTTTCTCTTTTGCATCTTGCTTCTCTTCACTCGACTCGGCCGCCTCTAAGGCTGCCACATATTGCTCGATTTCGGCCGCTTCTTGCTGAGACATTGCCCCTTCTGAAATCGCCACAATGCTAAACGGGCTCCCATTCATTTTGCGCGTTTTAATTGCATTCGCCACTGTCCCCACATTAAACGGAATTTCAGGCAATAGAATGACGTCCGCACCACCCGCTAGACCAGCTCCCAAAGCCAACCAGCCCGCTCGATGCCCCATTATCTCCACAACGATGATCCGATGATGGCTATGCGCAGTTGAGTGTAGCCGATCAATCGAATCAGTTGCAATACCCAACGCTGTGTCATAACCAAAGGTAATATCAGTCCCCCACACATCGTTATCTATCGTTTTTGGCAGTGTGATAATGTTCAAACCCTTTTGTGCCAAGCGATATGCATTTTTCTGTGTTCCCCCACCTCCTAAGCAAACTAAACAGTCCAAACCATGGCTCTGGTAGTTCTCAATAATCGCATCGGTCATATCGATTTTCTGATCGCCTACAAGCATTTTGTGTGGCTTGTCACGACTAGTCCCTAAAATCGTACCGCCTAGTGTCAATATCCCAGAGAACTCCTCGCGCCCCATGCGGATAAAGCGATTTTGAACCAGCCCTCGGAATCCTTCTTTGAAGCCGATTACCTGCCAGTTATAATGGCGGATCGCAGATTTTCCTATCGCCCGAATCGCGGCGTTTAATCCGGGGGTATCTCCTCCGGCCGTCAAAATTCCGATGTGTTTTTTCATGGCGGTATTCTACATAAACACTAAAAAATCTGCATAGGCAATATCATGCTAAAAATGAAACGTTTTGTTCCGTTCGCTCTCATCGCTCTTTATATTTTGACAGTAGGCTGTTCATCCAACACGAATGGTGGTGTTTTTAATGACGGTGGTTTTGAAGATGGACATGAATGGATCATGCCAAATCCCCCGGCCGAATTTAACTTATCCGTCCAAGATTCAAACAGCCAACCAATTGCAGACGCGACGTTTTACATCTATCTAGATGACGCTAAGCTTGAACAGATCCAAGACTTCATTGATTATGATGCAGAGATTGGATATTTAACGGACGAAAGCGGCGTGGCAAAAATCATCTATCTGGGCGACCAAGGGGGTGGCTACGAAGTCCCACTCGGCTCTTCCGGGCCAGCAGAACTGTTTTTAGTTGCAGAAGCGGCCGGATATGAACCACAACGACTTAGCGTCATCGATTATCTGTTTCGCAGTGACCATCAAACGGGGCGCGAGGAAAGAGAGATTGCTGGGCAAACGCTCGAGCTTCGCGTTGTTGAAGACACAATTATTTTGCAGAAGAACTAGAACGAAAGGAATATCAAATGACCACACATGCTCCCGATCACATTGTTTATTTTGTACCCAATTTAGAAGAAGCTTACGAAACATTTGAAACCAACTGGGGCGTCCGGCCGAAGTTTGGCGGGCAACACGTCGGCCGAGGTAGCCACAACGCCCTGCTCTCACTAGGCAACGGCAGATATCTAGAAATCATCGCACCTGATCCAAACCAGCCCACACCGCCCAACGCCCGCTCGTTCGGCATGGACAGCCTCAGCGCACCACGACTCGTCACATGGGCCGTCGGCACAACAGATATTCATTCTGCCGTCGAGCAAGCAAAAGCGGCCGGATACGACCCAGGCGCGATTTTGCCCAGCTCCCGCATGCGCAGTGACGGCGTGCTGATGGAATGGGCCCTCACCCGTAGTGCCGAAGCAGCCGCAGGCACAACGCCAAAGGGAGACTGGCTGATTCCGTTTTTCATCGATTGGGGGCAAACGCCACATCCGTCTGGCAACAATCCGGCCGGGTGTACATTGTTGGAGGTCAAGGCAACCCATCCAGACCCTGAACCAATACGTCAAATGCTGGCTGCTATGCAGGTAAATTGCGCTATCGAAAAAGGAGAGCAGGCTCAATTGATTGCGATTGTTGACACCCCCAATGGCAAAGTTGAATTAGCGTAATGTCATGTCGCGCAAAAGACCTTTCTGGTTGCTGGAGCCAGAAAGGTCTCTAGAAGTCTACTAATGTCTAAAGTGACGGGTGCCTGTAAAGACCATCGCCAAACCTAACTTATTGACAGCGGCAATCACCTCTGCATCTCGCACAGAGCCGCCCGGCTGAACCACCGCCGTCACTCCGGCCGCGGCCGCCGCTTCAATTCCATCTGCAAAAGGGAAAAATGCATCAGACGCTAACGCCGCACCTTGTGCTTGCTCCCCCGATTTTTTTGCTGCCAGCTCAACCGCATCGATACGGCTGCTCATCCCGCCGCCAATACCGACGGTTGCGTTCCCTTGCGCAAAAACAATCCCGTTCGATTTAACATGGTTTACCGCCGCCCAAGCCGTACGCAACGCCACTTCTTCGGCCGCCGTTGGCTGACGCTCACTGACCACATTCCATGTCGCAGATTCAGGGTCACCCATATCTCGATCTTGGATCAAAACGCCCCCTTTAATCGAGCGAATCTCTAGTCCAGCCTGCTGATTTACATTTTCACCCAGCGCAATCAAGCGGCAGTTTTTCTTTTTAGCTGCAAAATACTCTTTCGCTTCTTTGCTAAAAGATGGGGCCACAATCGCCTCGGTGAATAGCTTCGCCTCACGTATCTTCTCAGCAAACTCAGCATCTACCGGCCGATTCACCGCAATGACACCCCCAAAAGCTGATACCGGATCAGAAGCCAAGGCTGGACCAAACGCATCTGCAGCTGAGTCAGCCGTTGCTATCCCACACGGGCACAAATGCTTGACAATTACAACAGTCGGATCAGCATAGCTCTCAGCCGCACGCCAAGCTGCGTCTACATCAAGCAAATTGTTATATGACAGCGGTTTCCCTTGCAGAAGCTTGCCACCCAGCGGTCCGGCCTTTGGATCAGTTGCATAAAGCCCGGCCGACTGGTGCGGATTTTCGCCGTAGCGCAAAGACTGTGTTTTCGTTAAATGAAGTGAGTAATTGGCTGGAACGGCTGACTCTTCAGCCTCTAAGCCTGCTAGCCAATTTGAGATAGCAGTGTCGTAGTCACGTGTATGCTGAAAGGCTTTAAGCGCCAATCGCTGCCGAGTTTCGGCCGAAATCGACCCGTCATTCTTAAGTTCGTTGAGTACCACCCCATAATCGAGTGGATCACACACAACGGCTACCCGTGCAAAATTTTTGGCGGCCGCGCGTAACAATGTCACCCCGCCAATATCAATCTGTTCAATTGCATCAGCGACGGTTACACCTTCTCTAGCGATAGTTTCTTCAAACGGGTAAAGATTGCAGACAACCATATCGACCGCTTTAATTTGATTCGCGGCCAAATCGTCACGATCTTCTTCGAGGTCTCGAGCCAAAATGCCTCCATGCACGGCCGGATGCAGCGTTTTTACACGCCCCCCTAGCATTTCAGGCGCTCCCGTGATGGCAGACACTTCGCGCACGGTTAGGCCGATCTGGGCTAACTCGCGGGCTGTTCCTCCACTGGCAACCAGCTCCCAACCCATTTGGGCCAACTGACGGCCGAAGCCGGTCAATCCCATCTTGTTATACACGGACAAAATTACTCTAGGTTTCATTATGGTTCTCACTCGCTTCAAAATAAGCCAAAGTGGAACGTCTAGAATTTCTGATCAATCGTTTATCTAATCAGATTTTAAGACGCACAATCCACTACGTTTGGCGGCTAAAAACAACGTTTAAGATGTAAAAGGGGGGGAATAAGAGGCAAAGACGATTTTACTCGTAGTTTGAGTTCAGTCGCAAAATGTAAACAATGTCACACCTAAATTGTTCACTTGGGACAGTCAATATGTTAATCAATTGCTCTTAGTACCAATATCCTGAAATTTGTGACAATTTTCATAGTGAAGCCCCAAACTAGCTAGTAATCTTACCTCAGATGGTTTGACCGGTTCACACACAAATTGAGGGTCTAAATCATCCAAGCGACAAAGAAAAGCGACGGCCGTTTAACGTTCTAAAATCGCTTACACACCGGAAAAGACAAAGCCGATGTGCCCAATTACACCACCCTTTTGGGCAACTGTGCTCCAAGCTATTTTCAACTTACTCAAATGAGTGGAGGTTAACAAAGGCGATCTAATTGCTTTGTTTGCGACCCTCACAGCTGTCTCGCCAGCTTAACTAGACATAAAGATATCGTGAATCAGTCAGTTAGGTAACCGCAATTAAAAGAGAAAATATTATGATTATTTCAATGCTTCTGGCTCACCTAGTCGGAGATTATATTTTACAGTGGGATAAATTAGCTCTTTGGAAAAGCCGCGCCCTTTCTGGTGTATTGGTTCACGGGCTGATCGTAACCGCTGTCACCTTTTTATTTGTTCTCCCATTTGCCCCTTTCTGGTGGCAAGGCGCCCTTTTTATCAGCGGATGTCACATCTTAATTGATGTGGCCCAATTGCCCCTAACCAAACGGCCGACCAGCGGAACCTTTCCACTCATCCGCTTTATGCTCGACCAACTCATGCACTTTGTCGTCATTATGATTGCACTTAACGTGGGCGGGTTCTGGTCTTATGGGCAGCTCTCGGCCGGTGTCGTCAATGAGATTTCATCAAACCCGTTTATGGTCTACCTGCTAGGCTATACGCTTCTAGCGATGCCAGCTTGGATACTGCTTGAATTTACAGGCTATGGGTTGATCAACGGATCACCGCCTGACTTTAGCCGAGCAACCAACAAATATCTCAGTAGCTTAGAACGTTGGTTAATCACAACGTCAGTTTTAACAGGGCAATTTATTTTGATTCCAGTAATCGCAGCCCCCAGATTCTTATTTGAACGGCAAACGGTTGAAGAAAACCATGAGTCAACCATTTATTTGACAAAGTTGCTAGGCAGCGTTGGATTTGCAATCGCAATTGGTTTGGCTTTAAGAGCCGCTGGCCCCACTATTAACCTTTGGTAACCAAAAAACAGTGATCAGCAATCAGCTAAGAATTCATGATTGGTCGCGAATCACTTATCACTATTTATGCCCACTCAAGCACTCATCGACATCCCACTTTTTACAGGACTATCCGGCCGTGAACGCATGCGTATCGCTGGCTCTTTGCGTCAGCGGCAATATAAAGCTGGCTCGATGGTTTTCCATGAAGGCGACCCTGGCGATGCCCTTTATGTTGTTCGCACCGGCATGGTACGCATCTACACCGGCGGCCGTGAAAATGGCTTCGAAACATCCGTCATTTTATTCGGCCGACCAGGAGATGTTTTTGGTGAGCTTGCCGTCATCGATGGCGATCCGCGCTCTGCCAGTGCCAAAGCAATGGAAGACACTCTCGTCTATGTCATGGCGCGGGAAACATTTCAGCACCACATGGAGCTAATCCCAAAGCTTGCTATTAATTTCATGTCGCTGATGGCTCGTAAAATGCGCAGCAACACGCGCCATATGGATAGCCTAGCCTCCCAAAATGTAAGCGAACGACTGGCGAAGCTGCTTGTCAAACTTATGGATGATTTCGGCCGCAGGCAAGGAAATCAGGTGGTGCTAGACATTCATCTGAACCAAACTGAATTGGCTAGCATGATCGGAGCAACACGCGAAAGTACCAATCGGGCCATGCGGAATCTCAAAAAGCAGGACATTGTGGGCCAGCAGAATGGGAAACTATTTGTTAGAGATACCGGAGCACTTCGGGAACTAGGCACATAACACCCGTTAACATCCGCTGCTACTCGCCTCTACCCACATTTCATCAATCGCTTCTTTCGTTGTCATATGCGAGCGCCCTTTGGCAGATTCAATGTGCTGGCCGCAGAACCACTCGAGTCCTTTAGGATGGCCTACCATCCCTTCAGGAAGTGGCTCAAAATTAGCAAAGCGGACGGTTCCGCCGTCTTTAGGGTCAAATCGGTCATTACATAGGGCACAAATTGGTGGTCTCATTTTTTATTATCCTTTGCTTGCTTTAAACGCTTTTGCAGAAGCGACAATCGTCTGCTCAATAGCCGCCTGATCATGCGCGGCCGAGGTGAATCCTGCCTCAAACTGAGCCGGAGCCAAGTACACCCCATTTTCCAACATGCTGGTGAAAAACCGGCCGAATGCGGCCGTGTCGCTACTCGCCGCCGTTGGCCAATCAACTACCTGCTGATCCGTAAAGAACGAGCAGAACATTGTACCGACCTGATTCTGCGTAATCGTCACACCCGCTTGTGCGGCCGCTTCCGCCATTCCCGCAGCTACCTGTGTTGCTGTAGCAACCATCCCCTCAAACAACCCTGGTTTCTGCAATTCTGTTAAGGTCGTAATGCCCGCCTGCATCGCCAACGGATTTCCGGAAAGTGTTCCCGCTTGGTACATCGGCCCGATAGGGGCAACCTGCTCCATGATCTCACGTCGGCCGCCGTATGCACCCACCGGCAATCCACCACCAATCACTTTGCCCAATGCCGTAATGTCTGGTTTGATATCATATAAGCCTTGAGCCCCATTCAGGCTGACTCGCCAGCCGGTCATCACTTCATCAAAGACTAGCAGTGCACCGTGCTTATGGCACATCTCTTTGAGTCCGGCCAAATAGCCAGGATTTGGAGGAACAACCCCCATGTTGCCCGCAACCGGCTCAATAATGACACACGCAATCTCTTCAGGAAAAGCAGCAAACAGCTCAGCTACCCCATCTAGATCATTAAACTGTGCCACGAGCGTGTCTGCCACTGCGGCCGGAGGAACGCCGGGTGAGTCGGGCAACCCTAGTGAAGCTACTGCTGAACCAGCCTGCACCAATAACATGTCAGCATGGCCGTGATAGTTCCCTTTGAACTTAATGATTTTGTTCCGGCCGGTATACGCCCGTGCTAACCGCAATGCGCTCATCGTCGCTTCAGTACCAGAATTGACAAAACGGATCATTTCAATAGACGGCATGAAGCTCATCACCAACTTCGCGAGTTGAGTTTCCAGCTTGCTAGGCGCACCAAAGCTCGTCCCCTTCGCGGCCGTTGCGGCTAAATCTGCTAAAACTTTGGGATGGGCGTGCCCGAGCACAAGCGGCCCAAACGAGAGCACATAATCGACAAAACGGTTTCCGTCTTCGTCAAACAGATACGCCCCTTCCCCCCGTTCCATAAACAGCGGCTGACCGCCTACTGGTCGGAACGCCCGCGCAGGGGAATCGACCCCGCCAGGCAAGACTTTTTGTGCTTCAGCAAATAGTTCAACAGATTTAGATATATTCATAATTAAGAATTAATATTAGAGAAAAGAGATGAGAGTAAAGAGGGAGACCATTCTCCTTGGATAACGTATCGAGATATTATATGATCTGGTCTGAGTATTTTGAAAATTTTCTATCAGACCCACTTATAAACTATTAGCGAAATCGGAAGAACTAGGCTAGTTCTCTGCAAACTTCGCTACCTCGCCACCTCGCTCCATGTCTAACGCACCTAAATCAATCGAAGCCCCCCAACCAATTCTAGAAAATAAAGCGGCCGCTTTTCACAAGTTCCCGCCAGACGGCTATATTCCGGCCGAAAGCGGCCGTGACGGCGTGACCATTTTCATTCCCGAGCCAGAAAATCACGTCGATCATAAAACGGTCGTCGAATTTAGCTGCCCACGCTGTAGCGGCGGCAGTGCCTTTAGTGCAGAGTCGGGCGTGCTCGAGTGCAAATTCTGCGGCTATCAGCAGGTTCCTGCCGGAGCGAAAGTCGGCCGAAAAGCGGACGAGCAAGAGTTTAGGGTCACAACGCTAGCGGCCGCCAATGCAGGCTGGGGGACTGATGAACGGCTCGATGTGGTCTGTCAAAACTGCGGCACGCAAGAGTCAGTCTCACCCGATATGCTGACCCACAACTGCGCCTTTTGCGGCTCTTCCCGCGTTGTGCAAACGGAAGAGGTAAATGACGTCCTCCGGCCGTCTGCCCTGATTCCTGTCGAAGTCAACCAAGAACAGCTCGAAGCGATCTTAAACAAATGGTTTTCAGCCTCGTGGCTATTGCCCGAAAAGCTAAACAATCTCGTCGCCAATGTTGAACCAGATCGAGTCTTTTTACCGTTTTGGACCTTTGACGCCCGCAGCAGCGCGTCATGGAAAGCTGAAGTAGGTCATACAGTCACGACCGGAACAGGCAAAAACCGACGCACGAGAACGGTTTGGCGCTGGGAAAGTGGCAACGTGAATCTAACCTTTGATGACCATCTGATTAGCGGCTCGAAGCGGATAAGCGAGGAGCTTAAATCTGAGCTAGGCGACTACAACATGCACGGGCTAGTCTCGTACGATCCCGACTTTTTGGCAGGGAGCATCGCCCAGGCGTACGACATTGAGCTTGAACATGCGTGGCGTTTGGGACGCAATGCCTTCCGTGAAACAACACGCAAAGCGTGTCGGGGCCAGGCGAGTAGCTCAAAAATTCGTAACTTCAGCATGTCGCTCGATTTCCACGATGAGTCTTGGCGCTACATTCTGATCCCTGTTTTAATGGCGTCGTACCAGTTCGACAACAAAACCTATCGGATCGTGATTAATGGGCAGACGGGGAAAATATTCGGCCAACGGCCGGTCGATTGGAACAAAGTGCGCAACACCAGTTTGCTCAGCGGTATCCCACCAATTTTGGCCTTTTTGACGGCCGCCATTCTCTCTTTTATCGGTTTAGATGAACCAGCTGGAGTCGCCTTCGCTATCGGGGGCTTCTTAACCCTAACCGCCATCGTCCTCACCGGAATCTTTTATTTTATGGGGTTCAATTTGCAGAAGAGCAAGTGGAATGAAAAGCTAACGCGCAGCTCCGATTTTTCTGATGACATTGAGCACGGCCAAGGGGGATCCGATGAGTAATCACGAAACTGTACTACGCGACATGGGGTGGGAAGACGGGCTATTGCTGGCGAGCTGCAACAACTGTGGCATTACGCTGATGCAACCGGCTGACATGATGTCGCAATCTTGCGTCCATTGCGGTGCGGTGATGCTTGAAGAGATCGATCCAGAAGCGGACCGGCCGCCCCACTTGGCTCCGCCAGAGCTGGTACTCAATCTTAAAAAAGATCGTTCCCGAGCTGAATCTGAGTTGGCAGCTTGGGTAAAGAAGTTCTATTTCCCACCGGCCGATCTTGATGCTACCAAACTGAATCAACGAATGCGCTTGGTCTATGTCCCGGCGTGGCTGATGGACACGACACTTGAGACGATCTGGATGGCTGATGCTGGCTATAACTATGATGTGGTTTCGTCACGCGAGAAACTGCGCGGCAGCCAGTGGTCAACGGAGCAAGTGACCCGTACTAAAAAAGATTGGGAAGGGCGTGCTGGGAATTTAACGTTGCGATATGACAATCTCCCGGCCGATGCGATAGAAGATGAGCTCCATTTTTGGAATATGGTTCAACTGCGCAAATCGGGGGATCGCTTTGTGAAAACCGCTGCGCCTTTCACCCAGCGTGAGGCTGAACCGGCCGCGTTTCTACTACCGAGCCGCATTCCGGCCGATGCAGTTAACGACATGCTCCCCGTCCTGATGGAGCGGGCCAAAGCAGACGTGCAGGTCGCGTGTCGGGCTGATCAAGTGCGCAACTTCAACTGGGCACCGAAGATCCAAGAGCAAAACTGGACGCAGATGCTGATTCCGGTTTGGAGTACGTGGTATCTTGATGAAGATGACCGAACCCGCATGGTATTTTTAAACGGGGTGACTGGGCATGGATGGGGTGAGAAAATCCCGTCGATGAAACGGACGTGGCGTGTGGGGCTCTACTTTTTGATTGCGGCCCTTGCCTTGATTAGTGTTGGTGCTTTGGCTGGATTAGCTTCTGGCAGTTGGGCTGCGTTTGGTGGCCTGACGGTGTTGGCTATGCTGTTGATGGGTATGTTTATGATTGCGGTGCTGTTTGTGATGTATCAAAAGAATAAAGAGGATTACTTCAGCCGATTTTAGTGGCCGATCCATGCATGAACCAAGAAAATCAAGCTGATCTATTGCAATTTTGGGCATCTAAAGAGCAACACGAAACCAACACCCAGCATTTAGGCTGGGACTTCACCCATCTCAAGGACCGAATAGTTGAAGAAAGCCATCCATGGTCATACTCAGAACTCGCCAAAGCATTGCTCGACCAATCAACGGCCATCATCGACATGGGGACGGCTGAAGGCGGCCGATTGCTAAAACTTAAAGAACACTGGCCTGCCAAAGTCGTCGTGACCGAAGAACACCCACCGAACTTTTTACTGGCGAAACAAAATCTCGAAAAACACAACGTCAACGTCTTTGATGTCCGGCTTACCCACACCGATTCGATGCCGTTTGAGGATCGGGAGTTTGACCTCGTGCTCAACCGGCATTCAGCCTTTAACTCAAACGAAGTCGGCCGGATTTTAGCTGCAGGTGGGGTTTTCTTAACCCAGCAAATCCATGGATTATGGCTGGCAGATTTAATGGCGATTTTTGGGGTTAAACCGCAATGACCCAACTCTGCTCCAGAAAACTACATTAAACGGCTAGAAGCGGCCGGGCTCAAAATTGATATCGTCAAAGATTGGCAAGGGAGCATCACTTTTACCGATATCGGAGCCATTGTTTACTACCTGAGAAGAGTTCCGTGGATTGTGCCGGGCTTTTCAGTTGAGACTCATGCCGAGCAATTGTTTCAACTACAAGAGCAAACTGATGGTGGCGAACCGCTGGCTTTTGCAGCAGGAAAGTATTTGCTGCAAGCTCGCAGGCCTGCCTAAAATCAACTCCGGCCGTGCGGCTCTCCCCAATCGCTTTCTGGCTCAAACGGCCCGATCGGTACAATGCCTAACGGATTCCGTAGCTTACTCGGTGAAAAATACCCCCGTTTGTACACATCAAACCGCACCGTGTCGGCTACCCCTCTCATCTGGTAAATCTCCCGAGCATACGGCCATAAATGTCGATAATCAGCCAGTCTGCGCAGATTACACTTAAAAGCAGAGTAGTAAGCCACATCAAAACGAGCCAACGTCGGGAACAGACGTAAATCAGCTTCAGTCAAACGATTACCAGTTAAATAGCGGTTCTGGCTCAACTGAGCATCGATTTTGTCGAGTGTTTCAAATACTTCATATGCGGCCGATGCATAGGCCTCTTGGCTGCTAGCAAACCCCGCTCGATAAACCCCGTTATTCACCGTTGCATAAATTAGATTGTTCCAGCGGTCAATGTCGGCCGCTAGCTCATCGGGATACAAATCAATGCTGCTATCAACAATGCCAGCAAAGGCGCTATTGAACATGCGAACAATGTCGGCCGATTCCGTATTCACAATGCACCTTAACTTTTTGTCCCACAGCACGGGAACCGTCATCCGACCGGTATATGGCTCCGGCTCCAGCGCATACACTTCATGCAGTGACCGGACGCCCAGCAACGGGTCGCTAAACTCTCCCTCGGCATCAAACACCCATCCTTGATCAGTCCGACGTGGTAGGGCCACAGAAATTGTGATGTGATCTTCCAATCCTTTAAACAAACGAGCCAAAAGCGTCCGATGCGCCCACGGACAATTCCAAGCAACAAACAGATGATACCGACCCGATTCAGCATGAAAATCACCCTCACCGATTTGGTGACACAGCACCATCTTGGCCCGTTGCCAATTACCGGCCGCGTCTGTTTTTATTAGTTCATCATCAACCGTATACACACCGTCAATCATCACACCCATAAATCGAATCTCCTGCCTTTAAATTGTTGGCTGGATAGCCAAACTAACCCACAAGCTTAATAATACGGCCGCAGCATCTTATCCAAACGATCTAGGATTTCTAAATGCAAATCGATCATAAACCCGTTCCACACCATGTAGGGATGCTTAAACTCCTTAATCAGTGGCACAATTTCATCTGGCCCGATACCAACAAAATGGCGAAAGCGTTTAATCGTGACTTCGGCCGGAGTCATCACATCGATGATGTCCGGCGTGATTTTATCAATCGCCTTCGCAAATAGGGCCGATTCCGTCCGTCGTTCTTCAATGTCTAAATACGCCTCGTGCAAAGACTCTGGAAGCAGTTCAAGCGCATGAGCCTGCTCAGCATCGGCCGTTTCCGGCTTCTTCGTAAACGTCATATCGTCCCCCACAATCAGCTCCCCAATATCATGGATGGCCAGCATCGTCAGCGCATCGCCCAAATTGACGGCCGGGGCGTTGATATAGGGATAGATCGCTGTAGCTACAATCGGTAAGCTACCCGAATGTTCGATAAGAGGCTCCCTGACAATCAAATCCTCAACCCCGTAGACATACCCGTCCACATTGTTTCTGGCCCGCTCAAGATGAAACGGCTGCGTCGTCGCCCGATGCTCGTTTGAATACCCTTTGTACAAAAATATGATTTGATCCAATAATTCTGCTGGTGTTTTCATGAAGGAATGGTACAGGTGAAACAGGTTTCAATCTATTGGAATTTGATTTCAATTCGGGGTGAGACAATTTGAGTGAATTGGATACATTTTGAAAGACCCGCAATCAAATTGCCCAACCCCTACGGCAGATTTTCGTAGGGGTCAGGCATTCGCATGGAAAAACTGAGGGCTGTTGCTTAACTTTCAGCGAATGTCTTACCCAGTGCGATTTCCACAATACTTAATGTCGCAACCCGATAGGCGCCGCCAACGTCTCATCCCGAATACCAAACGCATCAACCAGATACAGCGCCTGCCCCGAAAGCTCTTTCGCCAACGCTTCAGCTTCACGCCGAACCGCTATCGACTTCGCTCCTGACAGATCACCGTGTTCCAAATACCAAGCGGCGTTCTTTTCGATGTGGGTCAGCGCAAACAGCTGAGCCAACTTGGCCAGAATCTCTTTTTCGGCCGACTCTTCCATCTCACCTACCCCTTTCAAAAACTGCTCCAAAATTACAAACTCAACCCAGCCGTGCGCCATTTGCACGAGGTCATTTTGTACCTCAATGACCGCATGATCAGACTTTATCCCTTGCCGGATTAGGCCACGCAATCGCTGAGACACCGCTACCACCATCGCCTCTTCCCGATGGTGAAACAAGTCTAAATGCCATTGGCTATCACGCAGGTGATCAGAATCAGTCCGACGCACGCTGACCGGGTTGTGCTCAAGGATCGATACAGCCGCCTGTTTCGCCACGAATTTCACCATCCCCCATGCGGCCGAATCTTCAAACTGCTTTTTGAAATCAGTCAGTCGCCCTTTCGCCACCAACTGCATCAAAACGGTGTTGTCCCCCTCAAACGTCGTAAAGATTTCACTGTCCGCTTTTAGGGTCGCAAAACGATTGCGCACCATGTACCCCATCCCGCCGGTCGCCTCACGTCCCTCTTGCAAGGTGCGAGTGGCGTTCCACGTGCTGTACGACTTCAATCCAGCCGCTAATGTCTCAACCTCACGGCTATCAGCCTCCGTCCGATTGACATACCGATCAGTTAGATATTTCAGCCCAAAGTCGAGCGCATAAGCGTTGGCTAGTAATGGGATTAATCGTTTTTGATGGGTCTGATAATCGATCAGCAAGATTTCAGGCTCACCCGGCGGGCCAAACTGCCTGCGTCGATTAGCATATCGAATCGCAATCGTCAATCCGTTTTTTGCGGCCGAATTGGCCGACAGGCCGATCCCGACTCGGCC
>JBGCDP010000208.1:0-4639 GCA_045105475.1 Anaerolineae bacterium | reverse complement strand
GACATTCACATCGGCCGCTGGGTAGATGATGATTATCTGATTGAATCTTTGCAGGAGGCCGGTTTCCTTAATCCTGACTTTGTCGTTTACACCGGTGACTTTGTCTCGTACGATGACCAATCTTATTCTCAAATCGATAAGATTATGCCGTTTGGACCCAAAGGAAAATTAGCCACTGTAGCCTCACTTGGAAACCATGATTATGGGCACAGATGGAAGCAATTAGAAGTCGCTGACACCATCGCACAGTCGTTAGAAGACAAAGGGATTCGAGTGCTGCTAAACGAAGTGGAAAACTTTTCAGGATTAACCATTGGCGGTATGGAAGATTTTTGGTCTCCACGCTATGCACCCAGACGCGTCACATCACAAATAGGAAAAGATGAGCCTGCAATTATTTTGTGCCACAATCCAGATGGGGTAGACAGTCGGGGATGGGGAGATTATCAGGGGTGGATTTTGGCCGGACACACTCATGGGGGCCAGGTCAAACCACCGTTTTTGCCTGCTCCAATTTTGCCGGTAGATAATTCCCGCTATGAAGCGGGCGTTTATGATCTATATGATGGCCGAACGTTGTATATCAATCGGGGGTTGGGGCATTTGATGAATATTCGCTTTAATGTCCGGCCGGAAATCACAATGTTTAAACTGACAGGAGCCTGATTTGATAAATCGACTTAAGCGTTTTACAAAGTAGGCAGCCAGTTTAGTAGGGAATCTTAAAGAAAAAGCGAGAGCCACTACCTTCTACAGTTTCGACATTTAACTGGCAATTAAGGCTATCAAGCGTTCGTTTTACGATGGTGGAGCCTAAACCCATCCCTTCAAAATCGCGGGTGTGTGAACTGTCAGCTTGGTAAAAGGGGTCAAATATATGAGGCAAAGCGTCCTCTGGAACACCTATCCCAGTATCTTGCACCACAAATTCAAGGTAATGTTCAACTGAGTCAGATACGATTAAATCTACATGCCCGGCCGCAGTAAATTTAACCGCGTTATCACACAAATGTGTCAAGGCGATAGACAGCTTGGACCATGGAAGGTTTAAAGAGTTGCCAATGCTCTCGCTGACTTTCAAATTGAACGCAATGCCTTTCTCTGCACATTCCGGCCGGAATTGCTTAACCAGCTTTTCTAATTTAAGCCTTAAGTCAATCTCTTCATTTTCATGGTTACGAAGCGGTGCCTCTGTAATCGTCAGCAGTTCATCGATTAACGCGAGCAAGTTTTCGCCCGACTCTTGAATCAGCTTCACAAATTCAGTCTGCTCACCGTTTAATGGAGTGGTTTCTAAAAGCTGCGTAATACCGAGAATCCCGTTTAGAGGGGTGCAGAGTTCATGGCTAAGATTTGCGAGAAAGTTCGTTTTAGAGGCTTCATTTTCTTCAGCCAATTGATGGGCCTCTGCCAATGATTTTTCCATAATCTTGAGCAAAGTTACATCAGTTTCGATCATGGCATAACCTTGCAAACATCCATCACTATCAAAAATCGGTTCTCCGTTGACGATGATTTGATAGGGTTGACCACTGCTGTTGTAATGCTGAACTTCGTAGGTAAAGCTCTCTTCGTTCTTCATTGCAATCATCACATTCTGCAGGGTTGCGAAGTTTGTATGCTCTCCTAACAAAAACTTCCCGGCTGATTCCCCCACAATCGTCTCACGGCTCACACCAGATAGCCTTTCAAAGCTCTGGTTCACCCATTGGGTGATGCCTTCAGGGTTAACAATGATCACAGAGTTAGACGTATTCTCTGCAGCAACCCTAAAATATTCAGATGATTTTATTTTTTCTTTGAGGGTTTGATTTTCTTGTTCAAGAACCCGCACTCTCTCCTCTAATGCGCTTAATGTATATTGAGAAGAGTTTGAGGGTTTGAGTGCAGGCGAACTAGACAAGCCATGTGGCTCGGTGTCTATGGAGTGGGTTAATTTTGTTAGAGTCTCATCGGCCATAGGGGGGTCAAATCTACAATAGTTTAATCACTAACCCCAGTCTAAATCTATCTATGAAATTTTCTAGGAGGAAATAGTCCTAGCAGGCACATCTACCCTCGGCCGACAAGCGGCATCTCTGTCGCCATTACCGTCATAAATTGCACGTTGGCATCAAGCGGTAAGCTGGCCATATACAACAGCGCATCTGCCACATGTTCAACGTTCATACGCGGTTCAACCTTAATCGAGCCATCAGCCTGGGGAACGCCGTCAGCCATTCGTTCAGTCATTTCAGTGGCCGCATTGCCGATGTCGAGCTGCCCACACGCGATGTTAAAGCCACGGCCGTCGAGCGATGTCGATTTGGTCAACCCGGTAATCGCATGTTTGGTGGCGGTATAGGGGGCTGAGTTCGGCCGCGGCGCGGTCGCAGAAATCGAGCCATTGTTGATAATGCGCCCCCCTTGTGGCTGCTGCTTTTTCATCAAACGGAATGCCTGCTGTGTGCATAGAAACGATCCGGTCAAATTAATGTCCACAACAGATTGCCATTCTGCAAAGCTCAACTCATCGAGTGGCACAGAGCGTGAGCCACGCCCTGCATTGTTGAATAGCAGGTCGATGCGGCCGTAAGCCTGCTCACACGCTGCGAACAGTTTTTCAACTTGTTCCGGCCGGCCCACATCGGCCGGAACGATAAGTGTGTTCACGCTTAACGATCCAGCCATTTTTCGAGTTTCTTCCAGCGGTTCAGTCCGTCGGCCGTTTAAGACAACGTTGTAGCCATTTTCGAGCAGTTTTAGGGCACAGGCCCGGCCGATGCCGCTGCCAGCCCCTGTGATTAATGCGATTTTATTCATAACTTGATTTTACTTTTTTCAATCGATCAGAGCGAGGCAGACACGATCGGGTCATTGAACCGACAAATGTCCGGTATAATCAGCAAATGGCAAAACAACACGGCACTCAGACGGGTGTAATTGAAACATGGAAACCGGCAGAGGGGTTTGGCTTTATTCAGCCAAACGGGGGTGGGAAGGATTATTTTTTCCACAAGAGCGCAATCGAAGGTCGACAAACTCCGGCCGTGGGGCAGCGAGTCAGCTACACCGTCGGCCGTGATTCCAAAGGGCGCTATCGGGCCGAAAACATCACAATCGAAGGGAACGCTTCAATTCGCGAAAAAGTACAAGGACAAACAAAAGGCAGGATCGGTTTACCCGATCTACCCGGTGGTCTGCAACTTTCAAAGATCAGTTCAACCTACATGCTCTTGTTTGCTCTCCCCTTTCTCTTCGCAGCACTTTCGCTGTCATGGGTTCCCCTAGCCGTTTATGCAGTCGTTTCCCTTGTCGGATTCGGAGCCATCACGCTAGACAAGCGGTTTGCTCAAGCCAATATGTGGCGTATCCCAGAGGCGACCTTGCACTTGATCGAAATTTTGGGCGGCTGGCCAGGCAGTGGCTTGGCTCAGCAAATTGTGAGACACAAAACCCAGAAAGGATCCTATCAAATCACCTTCTGGGTTATTGCAGCCCTACACCTAATCATCGGCATAGACTATTTCTTCTTCGGTTTTACACTCAGCCAACTTATTGCTGACACCTTCGCTTAACAGAATCGATCAAGCAGTTTCATAACTATCATTCCGTTTCAACCATGCCATGGTGAATGACAAATCATCTTCATCACGCCCTTTTGGTACCAGATCCATGTAGTGGTACGCCCCATTAAGCATGTCTAACCCGCGTGAATAGGTTGAGTAGGTGTGAAAAATCTCACCCTTTTCGTTCTTGTAAAAAACGCTGATGCCTGGCATTTCTTCGGCCGCCCAGCCGGTTGATTGTTTGTAGTTATACACCCATGACTGATCCTCTAACTGTTCGGCCGTAGCTGATACCTGAAAGTCGAAATTAAAGTCGTTTTCTAGTGAAGATACCCACTTAAAATCCCACCCCATCCGCTGTTTATAAGCGTTTATGTTTGCCAAACTCGTTCTTGAAACAGCAAGCATCGTGATGTCTCGATGATTCAAATGGACAATGGCACCGTTATAGTTATCGGCCCAAAATGAACAGCTGGGGCACCCTTCTTTCCAGTCTGGCCCGTACATAAAATGATAAACAATCAGCTGACTCCGGCCGTCAAACAGCTCGGCCAACGACTCTTTGCCATTGGGGCCATCAAACGCATAATCTTTATCAACCTGCACCCACGGTAGCTCACGCCGCTCTTGGCTAAGTGCGTCACGCTGGCGAGTAAACTCTTTTTCTTTGGCTAAATAAGCGGTGCGCGCGGCAACCCACTCTTCTCTCGATACGATCTTTTGGTTATTCAAAATATTCCTCCATTAGGGAAAATAATCCTCTCTGCTTGTTACACCATTTGATTCTATGCTCATTAGAATCAACCGTAGACTCACCTTTCCATCAGCTCTTTAAGCCGACGATAATCCTTCTTAATTGAACGACTCACCATCCAATTCATTAACGGGCTCAAAAGCCTGAAAAAACCGGAGGCGTCACCCGTCACAATCGCTTGAACGTTACAGCCTGTGCCCGATGCATCTGGTTCAACGATGCGTGTAAAACTAATCGGGAACGAACTTTCAACGGTGTCCCCACGAATCAATCGGCCGGGTTCAAACGCTGTAATCTCAAAATTAGAAACGATGTCTCGTCCTAAAAATTTGGCTTG
>JBGCDP010000207.1:0-3465 GCA_045105475.1 Anaerolineae bacterium | reverse complement strand
AGGTATGGCAGGAACACCCGTCTGACACTCAAAGTCGTGACAAATATCTAAGATTCGTGAAAATTTGGCAGAGTTTCAGCTCCCCATCCGCATTTAAAAATCGGTTATACCGTGCGTCAAAAATGTCATTATCTGATCAGTTCGAACTTCGGCCGAAGCATTGCGCAACACATATGACCACTCCAGCGCAGGGCCAAATATGCTCCAACTTGTGACCAATGCGATCACTTCGGGTGAGCCACAGGAAGACTCCTTCAGCTGCCCTTCCGGCTTCGACTGGTCAGACTCTTCGATCCAACTTAATAGCAGCTTGTAGATATGGGGTTGAACCATGCGCTCAATGGGGGGGATATCCCCACCTTGGCGAGGGGAATGGCGATCATTAAATTCCTCAAGAAACTCACACGTCGTCAATGTTAGGAACCGTAAATTTTCAGGGGTAAACCCTAAATGTGGCCTGATCCTACTGTTCAGCTTTTGCTCAAAGCTGGCCAACACCAAATACTCCAACAGCGCATATTTATCCTCAAAGTGAGCATAAAAGGTTGCACGGTTGATAATCGCCTCTTCAGTAATATCTTGAACACTAATTTTATTAAACGGCTTTTCCCGCATTAGCGTACACATTGACCCGACTAAATCCCTGCGTGTGCGGATGACCCGTGGGTCTAATTTCTCTGAGTTAAGCAACATTTTTCACCTTTTGTTGTCTAAGTTACCATTTTTTCAATTTTGTTGGTTGTTTCAAAATTTAAACCACACTAATATCATAAGCAACAACTAGTAATTAAGCAACATGCGATGCTTAACTACTTAGAAACTTATTCACCAATGTGTACACGGGTACTGGCCTGAACAGCAAAGTGAATCGAGTTACTCAAAACAGATAAGTTAAAATTTGAAATTGACGAGGATAAAAAATGAACATTGCACTATGGATATTACAGGGATTACTGGCTTTAATGTTTTTGTTTACGGGTGGACAGAAAGCAACAAAATCGAAGGACGAACTAAAGGAATCTGGCGGCGACATGATGGCGTGGGTTGATTCACTCTCAGACAACAACGTCCGTATGATTGGTGTTGTGGAACTTTTGATTGGCTTGGGGCTTCTTCTCCCACAGTTAACAGGTATTTTGCCTTGGCTAACTCCTCTAGCCGCTGTTGGTTTGGTATGCACCATGATCGGCGCGGCCTTATTACATTCACAACGAGGGGATGGGGCACAGGCGATTATAACGAACGTCGTTATCGGCTTGCTCGCAGTATTTGTGGCTTATGGTCGCTTTGTATTAGTCCCAGCTTAAGTAACCTCAATTCTGCTTAAGGATTTAGCCACGGATAAACGCTGATTTTCACAGGTTTTCAAATCCAATCTGTGCAAATCCGTGGCTAAAAACAGCTTTTAGAGCTTATCCAGAACTCAGGTTAAGTAAACACTTGGTCCAGTGCTAGCCCTAACGGTTTCACTAGCACTGAAAAATATATTTATAAACGCATTTGATAATGCATTAGACAAAATGCAGGATTTAAAGTGAGGCCAAATGGCTCTCAGAACTGCACAAACAATTAGGAGACATAAAAGATGAAATACGTACTCGGAACATTACAGGTACTTCTAGCACTCACATTTATTGCAGCTGGCGGAACAAAATTAGTGACCTCTGCTGCTGATATGGCAGAAATGATGCGTTGGACCGCGTCAGTCCCAACCGCTATGGTTCGGGTCATTGGAATTATTGAGGTCGCTGGTGGATTGGGGTTGGTTCTGCCTTGGCTAACCGGTATTCAACCACAGTTGGTTCGTCTTGCGGCGGCCGGGCTTGTGGTCACTATGATTGGTGCAATGATTACCCATGTCGCCATCGGTGATCCTATCGGGGAGTTGATTCCATCGTTTGTACTTGGCCTTATTGCAGCTTTTATTGCTTATGGGCGTACAAGCGTCTTGCCGCTACCGGAGCCAGCCACAGCTTAAAGCGTTTCTAAAAACTGAAAATAGCCGCAATTGGTTACCCGATTGCGGCTATTTTTATGAAAATCGCTCTTGTGCAAAATGGGAAAAACAAGCATTGTGCATGCAAACTATACATATCGTGAGGACATCAAATGATTCATCAAAACACATCTATTGGCGCGATTACATTAAAAGTTGCTGATCTCGAAAAAATGGTCGTATTCTATCGCGATGTGATCGGCCTACAACTGTTGGAAGGTTCGGCCGAATCTGACAAAACGGTCACGCTTGGCACATCAGAACGGCCGCTCATCCACCTGAGCCATGTGCCGAACGGCCGACGGGTCGACCTACAATGCGGCCTATTTCACCTTGCAATACGTGTCCCAAACCGGGCCGCATTGGCAACTTGGTTCCGCCATTATGCCGCCCAAAATGATAAAGGCTGGGAAGGAGCAAGTGATCATGGTGCCGCTGTTGCCATCTATTTGCATGACCCAGAAGGGAATGGGATCGAGATTTGCTATGATCGGCCGCGCGATCAGTGGCAATATGACGCCAATGGGGTCATTAAAATGGTGACGAAGCCATTAGATCTGCAGTTGCTATTGAGTGAAGCAAGCGACGACGCTGCTGTTGCGATGGACCCCGCCACGGTGATGGGACATATCCATCTGAGCGTGAGTGAAATCCCCGCTGCCAAACAGTTTTATGTCGGACTATTGGGTTTTGATCTCCAGTTTGAAATGGCAGATTCAGCCTTATTTATTTCGGCCGGTCGTTACCACCACCATATCGGCCTCAACAATTGGAAATCAAGAGGGGGGCCACCAAATTCGGCCGACTATCTCGGGCTAGAGCGGTTTGAGATTTGCTACGGTTCGGCCGAAAGCCGCCAAGAAGCAATCGACCGTCTTACCGCACATCAAATCAATATAGATACCTTCAACGATGTGCCAAGCGTCATCGACCCCATTCTAAACACGATTCTCCTGACGGTTTAACCTATTTAAATCAGCCCTTTGCGCGTTAAAAAATTCAAACATGCAAGGGAATATGTACCTAATCGGTCGTGTTCCCTTGTGTTTTTTTGCTAAAAAACACCTTTCGACAATCGCCTCCGGCCGACTCAAAAAATGCATCTCAATTCCAAACCATCTCGATAAGTTCTGCACATTTGCGGCCTAGAATAAGGATATATAACTTGATCTACCCGATATGGTGGGCTCGATCAGTAGCAGATGCTGCGGCCGCAATGTATCAGGCCAAGCACACTTTCAAATTAGGAAACAACATGACACAACAGACACTATCTACACCGACCGCACGACCCAAACGAAAAACAAGCAGTACGAAAATTCGCGCTTGGGTCAATCTTGTATTCTTTATCATCATGGTGCTTGTGCTTGCTCCGCAAGCAACAGGGATTCCCATCCATGAATGGATCAGTTTTGTGGTAATTGTTCCACTCTTTATCCACCTGATTATGGATTGGAAGTGGATCGTGA
>JBGCDP010000206.1:0-3654 GCA_045105475.1 Anaerolineae bacterium | reverse complement strand
GCTTTCTGTTGAGGTAACTGAACTGGCTCCTACACGCGTGAACGTGGTTGGCACACTTTCAGGAAGTGGCGGTGGACAATCATTGATGCTCAATGGGCATTTGGATACGGTGGGCATCGATGGGATGGCTGAGCCGTTTTCGGGTGATATTCGAGATGGGAAGTTATACGGCCGGGGTAGCTATGATATGAAGGGGAGTGTGGCTGCGATGCTGGCGGTCGCGAAAGCATTGGTCGATGCAAAAGCCGAGCTAAAAGGGGATTTGATTCTGACGTTTGTGGCGGATGAAGAGTATGCCAGTATCGGCACGGCCGACATCGCCCAACGTTATTCAGCCGATGCCGCCATCGTGACTGAACCGACTCACTTTGAGATTTGTATCGCTCATCGTGGTTTTATTTGGTACGACATCGAGGTGTTTGGTCACGCAGCGCACGGGAGCCTTTTTAAAGAGGGGATCGATGCGAATCTGCGGATGGGTCGTCTTTTGGCAGAATTAGACAAACTCGAGCAAGATTTACGCGCTCGGCCGCCACATCCGCTGGCCGGACCCCCATCGATGCATGCTGCGATTTTGAGCGGTGGCACAGAGATCAGCACCTATGCAGCTCACTCGCTGCTGCAATTGGAACGGCGTGTGGCACCTGGCGAAACAGAGGCCCAAGCGACGGCTGAGCTGCAAGAGATTGTTGACCGATTAGCGGCTGCAGATCCCACGTTTAGGGCGACGATTACCCCAACTCTGGTTCGACTCCCTTATGAGCTTGGAGGAGATCGTGAGATTGTGGCGTTAGCTGAAAAGATAGGTGAAAGGCACTTGGGCAAGAAGCCGGTTCAAGCGGCAATGGCTGGCTGGACCGATGCGCAGATGCTAGGCGCGGCCGGAATCGATGCGATTTTGCTGGGGCCAATTGGGGATGGGGCGCACGCAATCGAAGAGTGGGTTGATCTAGATTCGGTGTTTACATTTGCAGCATTGTTGGCAGATATTTCAGTTGAGTTTTGTAATCGGGTCAAAGGGTAAAAAGGAGAAAATCGATGCAGGATTTATTAAACGGATGGATTGATTCAGGGGAAATGCAGATTGTTGAAAAGGAGGTTGATCCGAAATTTGAGCTGGCGGCCGTCGTGTCACGGGCTCAACAGGAAAGCGATCGGCCGATTTTGTTTCGCAATGTGAAAGACAGTACATTGCCGGTGTTTAGCAATCTGTACGGCGGCCGTCGCCGTATGTGTGAACTGATTGGAGCTGATGACGGTCACTTTTGCCAAAAATGGTCTGAACATATGAAACGGCCGGTGTTTGAAAGCATCACAGTGCCGGAAGCACCGGGAGAATTCTATTCGGCCGAACTCAAAGACATTCCGCAGATCACCTATCATGCCAAAGATGCTGGGCCGTACATTACCTCAGGCATTTATTTGGCGAACGATCCTGAAACCGGCGTGCCCAATCTTTCGTTTCACCGTGGGATGCACGTCAGTGATGATGAGGTGCGGATACGGTTAGGTACGCCGCACGATTTGACCGCTTATCAGCGCAAAGCTGAAGAAAAAGGGGAACCGTTGGAAGTGGCGATTTTAATCGGCCCACCGCCTGAATTTGGGATGGCGGCCGCTTCGCCGATTCCACCACATGATAGCGAACTTGATGTGGTCGCTCGGCTAACGGGGAAGCCGGTGCGTATGCGGCCGTGTCGGACGATTAGCCTAGAAGTGCCGTATGAAACAGAGGTCGTGATCGAAGGGCATATTTTGCCAGACGTACGGCGGCCGGAAGGGCCATTTGGTGAGTTTTTAGGCTACTACGTGGGTGTGGGTGACAACCATGTGTTCCAGGTGACCGGGGTGACGGTGCGTAAAAACGCATCGTATCATGCTTTGATTTGCGGTTCGCCAGAAGATCATCGACTGCTCGAATTGGCCTTGTGTAACCGAATCTATCAACATTTGACCAACACGATGCGTGGGATTATCGACGTCGCTTGTGTGCCGAATCTGTTTAACAGTGTGATCAAGATCAACCAGACGTATGAGGGGCAAGCGAAGCAGGCGATTTTGGGGGCGTTTGGGGCACACCATGATTTTGTGAAAAGTGTGATGGTGGTTGATGAGGATGTGAATATCAATGACCTAAATGATGTTTACTGGGCGTTTTTGTCACGTGGCCCGGCCGATAAGCGGGTGATGGTCGTGCCGGATGTGCCCGGGTTTTATCATGGAAACAAGCCTGAGAATTGGGGGCGAATCGGTTTTGATTGCACGATGCCGGTTGATCGGAAAGATGAGTTTGAGCGCAAGAGTATTCCGGGTGTAGATGAGATTGATTTGCGGGAGTACATTGTGTAAACGTCGTGCGTATTATTAAACGCACCACGTTCCCTATCATGATTTTAGACACGTCAGAAACCGAACTTTTTTATACAGATCGAGTGAATGGCTCCCGGCCGATTGTGATGCTGCATGGCACGACGGGCTGGGGCCAATCGTTTGATCCTCTGGTGCCGTGGCTGGAGAAGGGGCATCGACTGTTGATACCTGATCTGCGCGGCCACGGCAGGTCTGACCATGTAACGGATGGCTATCGAGTGGTCGATTTTGCGAAAGATATTATCGCAATGCTTGAGCAACTGGCGGCTAAACCGGCCGTCTTGCTCGGCCATTCTTTGGGTGGATTGGTTGTTATCTCAGTGGCGGCCGAACGGCCCGATTTGGTAGGCGGTGTCATTATTGAAGACGCGCCGCTGTGGTTGCGACGAGCCACTGTCAAAGATGGCAGTGAACGAGCTTACACGTTTTTCTTGACGCTACACGAGATTTTAGAGCAGACGCAATATGAAACGGAAATTGAACAACGCATCCGACAAGAGCTGCCGGAGGCGTTGGAGCGGGAAACGGCCGATTTGGCCGAACGCTTGGCGTTGCTTGATCCAGATGTGTTGCGCATGTCTTTTGATAGTAGCTTGATGGATGGTTTGGATCTTGATACGAGTTTGGCCAAAATAGAATGCCCGACGCTGCTGATTCAGGCGGACCCGGCGGCCGGAGGGTCGTTACCTGACGAGGACGTGCAAGCGGTGTTGAAGCTGTTAAAACGAGGAGCGCACCGATTTGCGGCCGGGGCTGGCCACATGGTCCATCGGGATAGGCCGGAAGAAATGGCAAAAATAATCAAAGATTGGTTGAGAGAAAATAAATGAAACGAATTATTATCGGAATTTCAGGGGCGAGCGGGATTATTTATGGGATTCGACTGCTGCAAGTTTTGCAAGGAGTTGGAGGGATCGAAACCCATCTGGTGATGAGTAAGGCGGGGCAGCGGACGGCGACACTTGAGTCTGATTACACGGTGGATGAGATCAAAGATGCGGCCGATGTTGTGCATAATATCAACGATATTGCCGCTTCGATTTCATCTGGATCGTTTAAAACGATGGGGATGATCGTAGCACCGTGTTCGATGAAGACGCTGTCGGGCATTGTGCACAGTTACAGCGATAATTTGCTGCTACGTGCGGCCGATGTCGGGCTGAAAGATCGACGTAAGCTGGTGATTTTGCCACGTGAAACACCGCTGCATTTAGGGCATATTGAGATGATGGGGAAGCTGACGCAGATGGGTGGGATTGTGATGCCGCCGATGCCAGCGTTTTA
>JBGCDP010000205.1:0-2907 GCA_045105475.1 Anaerolineae bacterium | reverse complement strand
GCTGACCTTATCAACTGTCGCTTTGTCTTGGCGGGCCAGCATGTTGTTCTGAAAATTGTCGAATTCACCCCAGGCCCGAGCGATCAACCCCATTGCGGTGTCAACGGCTCGTGGTTCGTCAGAAATATGGAACACCTTTTGTGGCCCAATCGCTTCACCCCACTGCTTGTCAACCATGTCGCCTTGGTGTTGAGTCGGCCGCCGCAGGAACCATGTGTTCCATGTTTCGGTCACTTTTTGCCAAGCCTTGATCGAGTCGATGTCCCGGCCGGAATCACCCATCACCGTTTTGATATGGTCGGCCGGGGTAACAGGATGCATATGAATGTCTCCAAACACAATTAAAAATGGAGGGTCTTCAGCGTTGGGGACCGTCACATGGGTGTTGACCCAATGAGCAAACAGCCCGTAGCTCTCTGGAGCGTCACCCCCACCCCCTTCCCCATAGATGCCGCCCAGCAGTTGCTCAAGGTCGTACCCGCTGGCGAAAGTCGTGCATTGCAACGGCCAGTTGTCATAGCCAGAGTCACCAATTGCGACAAAACTAATCTCAACATCTTCCCGATATTGAGACAGCGTGTTGAACAGCAGCGGCAAACGATCAAAGATCTCTCTGGGCCAGCTCGCCATCGAGCCGGTCACATCGACCGCTACGATCACCGGATTTTTCGACGTCGAGGTGATGTGTTTCTTCGGGTCGATAATTTTCTCGTTCGGCCCCCGTTTTGAGTCAGCCTCGTAGGTGCGTGGCCCTTTGGCTTTGGCGCGCGCGGCCGTTGAACTTCTCGCTTTGGCTGCGGCCGGGCTTGTGGGTGCTTTGTAGCTATACCCTCTCGAGCCGTGCCAGTCGCTTGTATCTTCATCCCATGAATACATGTGTTTCTCCTGAAGGATAGGGAAAAATGATAGGCATAGGGAGGAATCATCCTGCTCCTTTAGCCAATCTCTGTCGCTATCCCGCTAGTTGAGGCATAAGGCGTTCTCTGTCCCTATCCCCTTTTCTCTATCGCTCGCATTGCAAGGGCCTCTAGCCCGAACTCACGGCGAAATCGTTCGTCAAGTTTGTTGGTCTTGATGTATTTTGCGATCTCGTCTGGAACCATCTTTACCCACTCACCCCCGGCCGCCATTTCATGGCGCACCATCGTCCCATCTAGCGGAATTTTGTCAGCATCAGCGATAAGGCTAACCGGCCGACAGATCGGGTAATCTTTATGCAACAGCTTGGCCACATACGGATTAGCTGTCACAAACAAATCGATTGGACCCAACATTGGCATCACACGTTCTCGCCAACGTGGCCCATCATCCAGATCATCAATCGGCAATAACTCGTAGTTGTCGTAATCGGCCAAAGCCAGCTTGAGCATATCGATTGTTTCAGCCAAGCTGAACGGATTGCGCAAGTTGTACCGATTGGCGCTACCGATCCCGATAATGGCTCGATTGCTCCGTTCGCACAGCGCACGTAACACCGGCGTATGACCGAGATGAACCGGCCGCCAACGAGCAATCATTGCGATAGTGCCAAAGCGATCTGTGGAAGATATCTGAGTAAGTTTCATAAATAAAAAGAGTCAAAAAACCAATTAGTGTTGAATATACACTAATTGGTTTTTACTTGTCAAGTCCCAATCGAAATAGCTCAACTAAACAAACCTATCCCGTGACGCGGGAAAAGATTGTGACTAAAATAACTAAATGACTAAAAAGCCTCCCCACCTTTTAATCCTACATAATGGCTCAACTAGAAATGGTGCCGCCCGTATCGCCACACGGTATGAAACTGCGGGACTGAAAGTGACAACATTTTGGGCCGCTAACGGTGAATTCCCCCCCAATCTAACTTTGTTTGACGGCTGTTTTTTAACCGGTAGCCCACACGGGGCTTATGAAAACATCCAATGGATTGAGCAGGAGCATGGCATCATCCAAGAAATGGCGGCCGGGAATATACCGATGCTAGGCGTTTGCTTTGGCTCTCAAATTCTGGCCTCGGCCCTGTGCGGCCGAGATCAGGTTTTTCGCCGGCCGACGTGCAACGTTGGCTTTATGCGTTTGCCATTGACCGAAGCTGGGAAATCTGACCCGCTTATGGGGGAGCTTCAAGAAAATGTTGAAATGCTTGTTTGGCACAACGATGAGGTGCGGGCCGATCATGAAGACATGGTGATCTTAGCCACCAACGAAGCGGCCCCAAACCAAATTTGGCGCTATCGTGATCAGCCGATTTGGGGGATTCAAGGTCATCCGGAGCTAACTCGTAACACAGCGATTAACCTATTCGAAACTGAACGGGCAATCTTTGAACGGGATGGTGCAAATGTTGAGCAGCTCATTGCGGCCGCGCATAATGCACCAGAAGCAAAAACCCTGCTAGATCAATTTGCTCAACTAATCCAGAAAAAAGCTCATGTCCGTTTATAAGCCTTGGTTCTTAAAGTCGGAATATCAAGCGAGGCTTGAACAAACTCAGTTCGCTCTGAAACAATTAAACCTCGATGCGCTGTTGGCATTTGAGCCAGAAACGGTCACCTATTTAACCGGCTACTTTACGCGTGGTTACGACACCTTTCAGTTTGCCATTGTCCCGGCCGAAGGTCAGCCATTGATCGTTTGTCGAGATATGGAACGCTTCTACTTAGAGAATACAGCCGTCTTTCAAGACCATGTTTTTTGGTCAGACGGGGATGACAAGATGGCGGTTGGGGTGAGTGCGATTCGTGAAATGGTAGGCACTCAAGCTCGCTGTGGCATAGAGATGGATTCGTGGCAGCTGACGGCCGGACGGTTTGTGGCAATACAAAATGCTTTGCCCGATTTAAAGCTTGTAGATTGCAGCACGTTAGTTTCCGCACAACGCGTCATCAAATCACCGGCCGAAATCGGGTATCAGCGTTTGGCAGG
>JBGCDP010000204.1:0-30590 GCA_045105475.1 Anaerolineae bacterium | reverse complement strand
TACGCCTTGGCGAGCGGCATCGCTAAAAATATAAGACTAAACGGGTACCAAAAGGCGTTTTGGCCAGTGGCAATGAAAGGGGCACCTGCAAACAGGTGCGGATTCCAGAGGGGGAGATCACCGCTTGAAACGGTATCGTTGATGTAGCTTTTCCAGACGTAGTTTTGAATGACGAGGTCGCTGAGCAGGTGGTTTTGTGGATGCTGGCCCAAGCCAAACTCGGTCGCGTGGCTTTTCCATGGCTCCCATTGAAATAGATTGTCGGCCGGGATCATCGTGTTTGACCCAAGCGTGACATCTCCGTAAATCAAAAAAGGCAGAATTAAAAATCCTGCCAAAATAATGAGTTCTTGAATGATTTTGCGTCTATCCATGTCGCATCACTTACCCACTGATCAAGGGAATCTAAAATATTTAAGCATCCATTTGGAAACTTCAGATCACCTCACACCCATGCCGAAAAGCTTTCCGCTACTTTCCATTGGGTGATGGTTTTTTAAGATGGCCAAATCAGCGCAGCGTACAAAGATAAATCAGAACAAAAAGAGGGGCAATATCTGTAGGGGATTCGTTGTGAAGGCGAATAGCTCTTGAGGGGGGCTGAGCTACTGGTTCGTTAGTCCTGTTTGAGCTCTTTTTTAGGAAGAAAGCTTTTCTTCACGAGTGATTGATGTGTAAATCTGTTGACATGTTTAGAACATGTGTGCTAGTATTACAAAATCTCGTATTCGAACGCTTGTTCTAGTGAAAATTATAGCTGATTTTTGACTCAAAACAAACCTCAAATACGTGATATCTGAATTAGTACGAGGTCTTTTAAAGACAGTCATAGTTGACAAGGAGAGGTTACCATGACATTCAGGAACAACACATACAGGAAGCAAACTTCAGCAACCATTCAGAGAATGGTCACCATGCTAGGCGGGCAGGGCTCGCAGCAGTGGCTTATTGGCGGTATTTTGTTTATCGCTTTATTGGCATTTGAGATTTTTAATTTCGATACGACTCGTTACGCCTTAGACAATCTTTTAGGCGGAGTCACTTTCGGTCGCTTGTCATGGTCCGCCATTTTGGCAGTTGCATTTTGCAGCATTGACTTTGCAGGTTTGGCCCGATTATTTACGCCCGAAAAAGGGGCGGATGAACCTACTCAAGTATGGTACCTAACCGGTGCATGGCTACTCGGAGCAACGATGAACGCCGTGATGACTTGGTGGGCTATTTCATTAACCCTTTTGAACCATCCATTAGGAAACGAAGTTTTGGGGCGTGAGCAACTCCTAACCTATGTTCCTATTTTTGTGGCTGCGTTGGTTTGGGTTACCCGAATTTTATTTATCGGATCGATTGCGGTTGCTGGAGATCATCTTTTGCACTCAGACAAGGCTGCAAAAAGAGGACGTACGCAAGCCAAACCGCGTACTCGCAGTGCACCAGCACCGCGTAGCACTAGCAATGTGCGTCGGCCGGTTGCAGGTCGTGCGCCAGCATTTTCTGCTAATAATCGCCGCCCGGCTTCAGGTGCATCTTTCTCAAGCCCGGCCAATCCGGTACAAACGGGATCAACCCGCCCGGCACCAGCAAGAAGTGGTACCCCCACACTCAAAAGCCGTAATATTCCTCAGCCTAGCCGCGTGAGTCGTGTGACTCGCCGTCCGGCCGGGAATGGCCCAAGTCGCCCTGCACCTGTCATGCGAGCCAAGGGGCGTAACTAAGACCAATCATGGTTTTAGCCCTAAATGTTTTGTGAGCAATCGACTTCAACAATGGCACGTTGGGCAAGCAAACGGTTTAATTTTGCTTGCCCAATTGATCTAATACCAAAAAGACCATACAACTGAGACTATCATCTCATCCGGTCTTATAAAAGTCTTTGTAAAGTCGACTGTTCGTAAAACAAGAGAGGTGTAATATGAACGATAACAACCGATCGAGGCGCAGCCAGCAGGCTAAAAGTAGCTCTGCTGATCGCCGTACACCCTCTGCCCACCCATCATCAGACATTTATCGGTATGATGCTCGCCTCACGTTTGAAGACTTTGACGAAGAACCTGAGGTTGATGGCGAATTAGAGTATGAAGATGATGGTGATTTTCTCGATAGTCAAGGGGTTCAACCTGCACCAGAACCAAAGGTAGTCAGAAAGCCATATAACAAGCGACTCCCCTCAAATCGACCCAACCAAAGACCCGCTGCACGCAGACATCCAAATAGTGGGCAACCACAATTTAATGGCAGGCGGCCGATAGAATGGCAAGATGAAGAGCTGTTTGACGAGTTAGAAGATGATTTAGACGATCCAGTTTTTGATGAGATTGAGGTATATGACGACGAATATGCATATGCTCCTAATTATCAAGCTGATTACGCTAGATCGAATGGTGGACGGACAACCTCAACTTTTCGAAGGCCTCAGCCGGTGCAAATTGTTTTTGTACTGGTCGGCATTATGATTGTTGGGCTGTTATTAATGAGCCGGCCGTTGACGGCTGGTCTTATTGACCGGATGGCACGTACAGGCAGTGAAGCAAAAGCGTTTGGAGCACAAGCGGACGCTTTAGCAAACAATCTGCCCGCCACCGGCCGGAATATCGCTGCGACGCAGCTATCGCCATTCTTTTCTCAGTCAGTTCTTTATTGGGAAGCAGATATCGTCCGTTGGGCCGGCTTGCATAACCTCGACCCCAACATGGTTGCAACAGTTATGCAGATTGAGTCATGCGGTGATCCACGTGCTCAATCTGGTGCAGGTGCAATGGGACTGTTTCAAGTTATGCCATTTCACTTTCAAGCTGGGGAAGATGGGTTTGATCCAGATACAAATGCCTTGCGGGGTATGAACTACTTGGCTGAACGCCTGATTCAAACCGGCGGTGAAATTGGACATGCTTTTGCAGGCTATAACGGTGGCCATGCGGCCGCAGCCAGCAATTGGAACAGTTGGGCAAATGAGACGCAACGGTATTACAAATGGACAACTGGTGTTTATAGCGATTCACTAAACGGCAACCGTAGCAGCGATACACTTGAGCAATGGATCGTGGCTGGAGGTGCTAGTTTGTGTGCCCAAGCTGAACAGCGGCTAGGCTTACAATAAACATAAAAGTAGTTGAGTTGCTTGGCTAAAACCTGACGTTTATATCGAGAAAATAATCAACAAGCAGAGCAGAGAAAACAAAAAGCCGGACAAAGATTTAAATCTTTGTCCGGCTTTTTTTATGTTTGTTCGTATTTTCTGTTTTCTACTAGCTATCTAAAATCGGTAGTGTTGAGAAATCTACTGTTGACGATAAGAACTTTCCACTAGACCAGCCAATTGTACCATCAGCATGCTGGATTTTGATCCAGTAAGTGATTGAGTCACGGCCGAGCAGCGTTACCTGTTCGTTTCTGATGATATAGCCAACAGGGTCAAAGGTCCGGTCTGGCCCGCTTCGAATCGTTAGGGCACCTGCATCTATTAGCGTCGCAACGTTTTCATTGGTTGTACCACCTGTTGTTGTAGATGACGAAGAAGATGCGGCCGCACCATTCACGGGTTCCCATCCAGCCCAAATTTCCGCCATCAAGTTCATTTCAAGATATTCAACCCGTATATTTGCACTTCCATCTTCTACTGTAAACGTACCGGTTAGCCAATTCCCAGTTGCTCTTTCCCAACTGTCAATGACAATCTCATCGTTTACGTAGACACGTGCACCATCGTCAGCATAAACCCTGAACAAATAGGTTCCAGCATCCATATTGACCGTTTTGGTCCAACGCACAGAGAAGAAATCTTCTGGCAATACATTTGGAATCGGTGAGCTTGTTCCCCAGTTCCAATTAATCGCTGGATCATTACGGGTAACGGCCGGAGCACCTAGCAATGCACTGTTGTTAAAATACTCACCTTTCCAGTCGGTAATAACCTGACTAGATGCATTATTGACAACTTGTGCCTCTATGGCTGAATCAAATTTTGACCAATTAAGAACAGCTAATGCTACCCCGTCATTGTCGTAATATTCCATCTTTACCGGAACAGTTCCGCCGGTCAGCGTAATATCGGCCGAGATTAAAGTAGCTGGCTGTAGCTGCCACTGGTCGATTATCTTCTGCCCACCAACCCATAACCGCACGCCATCATCTGTCCGTGTTGTAAAACGATAAGTACCAGCTTCAACTGGAATATCTGCACTCCAACGCACAGAGAAACCGTCAGCATTTACACCAGTTGCCGGTACACCTAACCATGTGTTATTGATTTGGCTTTCGTTTTGCGTGAGAGCGGGGGTACCGCTTAAACTGATATTGTTGAAATATTCAGCGTTCCAAATACCGGAACCACCGCTGCTTACAGCCACTTTCTCCCAGCTTACTTTTGCCGTTGCTGGGCCGCCTGCTTCGTAATATTCAACTTTCAGATTGTGGTTACCTTTTGAGATATGAACGTCTGTGTTCGTCGTGTGTTCTTGACTGTCGTACCAAACATCGATGATAACTTCACCATCGATATAAACTTTCATGCCGTCATCAACTGTGGCAAAAAAGCGGTAAGTTCCTTCATCAAAATAGGTCGTTGTGATCCATTCAGCTGAGAAATTGTCAGTGTAGACATCTTCGCTTGGTGAACCATCACCCCAGTCATGGTTAAGTCCTGATTCATTTCTGACAAGTACAGGAGCACCCCAGAGAAGCTTGTTATTGTAATAACGAGCCTGCCAAACTTCTGCAGCTTCGGCCGGTTGGTTTCCAACCAAAAACAGTACCGCTGCGAAAAGTAAACCACATAGTGTGAGTTTGATCTTCATTCGTTCCATCCTTAATTCATCATCTTCCTGCAAATAAACTTTGGGTTCAAACCCTAGTTATTTAGGGATTATATAGCAAAAATGGCGTCTAACTAAAATCAGCAAGATTTTTGCATCAAGTTTGCTATTAAACCTTATCAGCATAAGAGAAAAAAACGGGCCCCAAGTAAAACAAATTGCATTGACTTAGGGGCAATAAAAAAGCGGTTTCCGTCTTTGTTTATCGGAAACCGCCTTGATCTAAAGTTTGATATTTGGCCTGACTTTTAATTTACAATAGGCAGAGTGCTAAAGTCAGTTGGTGAAGAAAGATACCTGCTAGCCGCCCAGCCCAATGTGCCATCTGGGCATAAAACCTTAATCCAGAAACCGCCAGAGCTACGGCCGATTAGTTTCGGAGTGGTGGATCTGTCGATGAAACCAACCGATCTAAATTCCATGCCTGGACCTGATCGCATCGTCAGAACGCGTGCATTCTTTAAAACCGCATATCCTTCTGGAGCGGTTGAATTTGCCGTTGTGGGTGGGTTTGTTACCGTCGTGCTCGTTGGTGTTGGGGTCGGGTTGATATTAGGATTGACCGCATCCCACTCTAGGCGAGCTTCTGCTAAACCGGTTAGCTCAAAGTACTCGACTCTGATGTTGGTGGCACCACCCGGTACTGAAACAGTTCCGTTTAAGGCTTCACCCTTTGCCGTTGTCCAATGGTCGATGATCAATTGATCATTCACCCAAACTCGAACGCCATCGTCGGCCACTGTTTTAAATGAATAGGTGCCGCCATTTAAATTGACCTTCCTCGTCCAACGGACAGAAAACAGATCGTGATTGACTACGTTTGGAACCGGTGAGCTTGATCCCCAATTGAAGTTTAGGTTGGCATCATTGCGGGTTAAAACAGGTGAATTAGCAAGGTTGATATTGTTGTAATATTCCCCTTTCCACTCGGTGATTGTTGGATTAGAAGTCGTCGTCTGCTGAATGGTGGTGGAAGAGATCTTTGTCCAGTTGAGCGAGATTTCTCCTGTGCCACCTTGGTCAAAATACTCAAGAGTTACAGGGACAGAGCCTCCATTTAGAGCGATGTCGGCCGAAAATGTGGTAGCCCCTTGCTCACGCCACTGATCTATGATTCGATTTCCGTTTACCCATAAGCGAGCGCCATCATCAGCCCGAACGGTAAATCGATACGTGCCGGAGTCAACAGGTACAACCCCACTCCAGCGAGCTGAAAATTGATCGGCATTAATTCCAACAGCTGGTGATCCGCCCCAGATGTAATCGATTTTGCCTTCACTTTGAGTACGTGTTGGAGAACCGCTTAAGCTCGTATTGTTAAAATACTCGGCCGTCCATAAGCCACTAGCGGTGACAGCGCTACTGCTGACTTGAGCCCAGGTTATCTTTGCAACAGCTTTGCCACCAGCTTCATAATATTTAACAACGATGCTGTGATTCCCTTCACTTAAATTGACATCGGCCGAGACATCATGCTGCTGACTGTCATACCAAACATCAATAATTTTATTGCCATCAACATAAACTCGCATGCCGTCATCTACCGTTGCTGTAAAACGATAGGTCCCTGCATTGAAGCGAGTGGTTGTAGACCACTCTGCAGAAAATGCATCGGTATCAAGCGAGGCATCAGGCGAACCGTCTCCCCATTCATGACTTAATCCTGACTCATTTCTAACAATGACAGGATCCCCTTCTAGCGTCCGATTGTTCCAATACTTAGCTTGCCAAACTTCGACTGCATGAGCAGGTTGAGTTCCCACCAAAAACAATGAAGCGATAACAAATACGCTAAACAATGCGATTTTTGTTTTCATCACGTTACTCCTTTTTAATGACACTTTTTCCCAAATTACCAATGTTTAGCTTAGATGGTTATGATCAAAATCCCATTTAAGCCCATGCTTCAATGTCTGTATCTACCCAATTTAAAACTTTTTTTCACTCCCAAAACAATTAAAAAGCATAATTTCATAAAGTTTTTAGAGATAGTTTAAACAGACTGTACGGTTTGCGTCACAACTAGTGGCTAGGCTCATCTAATTCTAACGATTGATTTTTTACCAGTCAGAGTTTGTTGACTATAGAGAAAGAAAAAAAGATTCCATTTTGAGGATATGGCTCCGATATATGTATCAGTAAATCTTTGTCTCACTCTGGCAACCATCTGCTATAATCTGCCCATCATGAAAGTTTTCATTACAGGTGGGTCTGGCTTTATCGGCCAGCGTGTTGTTAGACAACTTGTGGCCAATGGGCACGATGTTTATGGATTAACTCGTTCTGGAAAAGGGGCCGCAATTCTCGAAGATTTGGGCGCAACCGCCATATTAGGTGATGTGTTAGATCGACGATCTATGCGTATCGGGATGTCTGGAAGCGATTGCGTTATTCACATGGGAGCGATGAATCGCCTAGGTGAACAAAATTGGCGACAAATGGAAGTCGTCAACGTGAGCGGCACGCGTAATGTCTTAGAGCTCGCCCTTGATTTAAGCATTCCGAAAATTATATATACGAGCACGGTTTCAGTTTTTGGGGACACGCAGGGGATTACCTATGATGAAACGGCTAAACCTGAAATTCCTGATCAATCTCACTTTGCACGAACTAAGTGGTTGGCCCACTACGATGTCGTTTTGCCAATGATCGAGGCTGGAGCGCCTATAACGATTTTAATGCCCGGCCTTGGGTATGGCCCCGGCGATCCCGGCCTTATTGGTGAGCTGATGAGTCGCTTTTATGCCAACCGATTCCCTTTTCCAATGCTGCCCGGCCCTGATACAGTCGTTACATTTGCACATGTGGATGATATTGCTGATGGCATTATTCTGGGCATGGAAAAAGGGAAAATTGGTGAAAGTTATATCTTAGCTGGCCCTGCGATTTCATTCGGTGAAATTGTCGATTTTTGGTCTCGAATGACCGGCCGCCCAAAACCTGTTATTCGAGTGAATGGCTCCCTTTTGCGGCCGCTTGTCCCTATTTTTGATTCTTTAGCTGCATTTGCTCCTCTTTCTTCTGTGTTTACCGGTGAAGCGGTGGGGTCATTAGGAGGCACATTTGCAGCCTCCGGTCAAAAAGCGATTGAAGAATTAGGTTGGAAAAATCGGTCGATACAGGCCGGCATGCTCGATACATTTAATGCGATTAGCATGGATGCAGACGGCCGCCCCGATAAGCCTTTGCACACCAAGAATCTTGTCAAGATTGGAATCGCACTTGCTGTTTTAGTTTTGTTGTATCGTTTAATTTTTCGAAATAAGCCAAAATCTGAAGAGTGATCTCGATGATCTTCTTCAGAAACAAATAGCCTGCATCATTTATCAGGAGAAAAAGAAATGTATGATTTTATAAAAGCGTTACATGACGGTATTCGTTGGATTGTCGTTTTACTGGCTGTCATTGTGTTGATAAAAACTTTAATTGGCTGGCTGGGCAAACAAGAGTACAAGAAAATAGATCGCCAACTATGGTTAGGTCTGGTTAATTCGGCCGCTATTCAGCTTCTTCTCGGCATCGTGCTTATCATCTGGCTTCCGTTCAACTACAACGTCAGCTTGTTTGGTGATGCAATCGGCCTTCGAGGATTAGAACATGGCGTCACAAATATTATTGCTGTTGGTATTTTGATGTATGCGGCTCGCTTCAAAAAGCTTGATGATGTTTTGCAACATCGAAATAAGTTTTTTGCCGTGTTAATTTCATCTGCATTGATTTTCTATGCCGTATCGGCCGTGGGTGGTTGGTCATAACAAACCTGTTTTAATCAACTTACCCATGTACTGACAAGGGGATGACGTTTGGCTCAATTGAGTTAACCGTCATCTCCTTTTTTGTTTGAAAATCAGCGAATAATCGAATCCTTTTTTCTGTTATCGGGTTTTATTGGATAGCAAGGTTTACTAGCCTATAAAATTGTTTAGCCTTGCATTGGATAAACTAACATGAGCAAAGATCCAGCTAAACGCCGCGTCGTTGTAACCGGAATGGGAACCATTAATCCGCTTGCAAATACCAAAGATGAAACTTGGATTAAAATTCAGCAAGGCTTGAGTGGGTTGGCTCCTATTACACGATTTGATACCACAGATCATAAAACGACTTTTGGGGCTGAGGTCAAAGACTTTGATGCGGAAGGCCGTTTCGGAAGACGTGATGCTCGCCGTACGGATCCGTCGATTCAATATGCATGGGCAGCCGCTGAAGAAGCGTTGGCTGACTGTGACTTTGACTCAATTGCTCCAGAAATTCGCCGGAGAGCCGGTGTTATTTTAGGAGTTGGTTTAGGCGGATTTACAACCGTAGAAGAAAACGTAAACACGCTTAATAATCGAGGCCCATCTCGTGTTAGCCCACACTTTATCCCGATGATGTTGCCTGATAGTGTTCCGGCCCGTGTTTCACTGCAATTTGGCTTGTGTGGCCCCAACATGTCGATAGCAACCGCTTGTGCTAGCTCAACCAATGCGATTGGTGAAGCTGCCAACATGGTGAAATTCAGTGGATATGACGTGATGGTTACAGGCGGGTCTGAATCAACAATGACTCCGACCATTCTTGCCGGATTTAATAATATGGGCGCACTCTCAACTTGGAACCATGACCCCTTGTCAGCATGTCGACCTTTTTCTGAAAATAGAAATGGATTTGTGATGGGGGAAGGAGCGGCCGTTTTAGTTCTTGAAGAATTAGAGCACGCCTTGGCACGTGGGGTCCATATTTATGGTGAAATTGCAGGCTATGGCACTTCATCTGATGCTTTTCATGTGACCGCACCTCAGGAAGATGGTTTGGGTGCCGTAGAGTCGATGCAGCTGGCTTTAGATCGAGCTGGCATGTCGCCGGCCGATGTTGATTATATTAATGCGCACGGAACCAGCACCAAGCTCAACGACGCGATGGAAACGAAAGCGATAAAGCACTTATTCAAAGAAGCCGCATACGACGTGGCGATCAGCTCAACAAAGGCGAATCACGGCCATTTATTAGGTGCAACTGGGGCTCTCGAACTCATGATCTCCTTATTGGCAATGGAAAATAGTTTTGCTCCACCCACGCTAAATTATGATAGCCCTGATCCTGAACTTGATTTAGACTTTACTGGAAATACCCCTAAGCAAATGGAAATTAACAGCATTATGTCTAACTCATTTGGCTTTGGTGGGCACAACGCAACGCTGATCGGCCGAAAGGTAAATTCAGCTTAATCTAGCTGTGAATTGGTCAAAAAAGGGCTCGATCATCGGTTTTTATCATCTTCTCGGTCTCTGTAATTAACTGTAAATGGCTGTTGACATCACGTTTCCGACAGCTATAATTTTCATCCCTCATCTATCCACCTTGTGGACAGACGGTTAGCCCAAGTGGCGGAATGGCATACGCGGCAGGTTGAGGGCCTGTGCTCTTACGGGCGTGGAGGTTCGAATCCTCTCTTGGGCACCAAATAAAAAAGCGGTTTCAGACCTTAAACTCTGAAACCGCTTTTTTTGTTTTAACCGCTCTTATCTGGAAAACTTATAATTTAAAACGATCATCGATTTGAGTCATGAGCGTTAGCCCTTGTGTTAAGGAGACTTTGGGAGAGTAGCCTAGCTGTTCGGCCGCCAATGAAATATCTCCAATAAGGGTTGGCACGCCCCCTTGCCTATCCTCATTCACAATCCTATTGATCGATCTGCCGATTACACCTTCCATTGTATTGGCTAGCTCTGCAATGCTTGTTCCGTGCCCGCTACCAATATTAATAACCGATCGATTAATATCAGCCGTTTCGGCCGCCATAATCAAAGCATCAACGACATCTGACACATAGACAAAATCGCGTACCTGGTTTCCACTTCCGTAAAGGACGACCGATCCACCGGTAATGGCCTGCCGAAAAAAGCGGGGGACAACCGGCGCATGTGAAACGGGTAGATGTTGCCCCGGCCCATATGCATTAAAGATGCGTAGCGCCACCGTTTCAATTCCCCACAAGCGGCCGATTGTGTGTATGTACGTTTCGGCCGCTAATTTGCTCACAGCATAGGGTGAATCAGGATCAAGATCGGCACTTTCGCGAACCGGTTGGTTCTTTTGCGTGCCATAAACCGCCCCTGAAGATGCCAAGACAACGCGTGACACACCGGCGTCTCGCATCGCTTCCATTAGGCTTACGGCCCCACCTGTATTTACTCGATTGTAATCACCAGGATACAAAATTGATTCAGCGACAGAGACACGAGCGGCCAAATGATAAACGCAATCTACATCTTGCAATAATGACCATAACCGAGAAACATCTTGAACATCTCCTCGAGTAAAATGAATGTCCGGCGGCAACACGTTTTGATCACCCGTAGTTAGGTCATCAATCACACGTACCTCATGCCCAGCTTGTGCTAACTTTGTGGCCAAGGCTGAGCCCAGAAATCCGGCCCCGCCCGTAATTAGAAAACGTTTCATGTTTTGAGTTCTTAGCCGTCTGTTTTTTAGTTTGATTGCTAATCAAGTTTGATAGTTTAGCTTGAAACGCAGGTTTTCCTAAATTCAGACGACTTCGTTTGGCGAATAAGCATAAAAAAACCTGCGTGATGTTTATCCACGCAGGCTTTTAAGTCGAACTTTTTGCTTGTACGTTACCCTTCGAGAAGCAATCTTTCCGGATCTTCAATCAATTCTTTGATTTTATACAAGAATTGAACCGCTTCTGCTCCGTCAACGATGCGATGATCATAGCTTAAGGCAACCATCATAATCGGCCGGATAACAATCTCACCGTCAACCACATGCGGTTTTTTGTTGATCGCATGCATGCCCAAAATACCGACCTGAGGTGCGTTCAAAATCGGCGTGCTGAGCAA
Source organism: Anaerolineae bacterium (assembly GCA_045105475.1). Taxonomy (GTDB): domain Bacteria; phylum Chloroflexota; class Anaerolineae; order Promineifilales; family Promineifilaceae; genus WTJY01. Next base: position 18,934 of record JBGCDP010000204.1, on the reverse strand, counting down.
TGAGCCAAATACCCCACCGTTTGTAATTGTAAACGTTCCACCCACCATATCTTCTAAGGCAAGTGTGTTTTCGCGCGCTTTTTTGCCAAATGCTCGAATCTGTTTTTCGATCTCAGCAAAAGATAGTTTGTTGGTGTCACGGACAACCGGCACAACCAACCCCTCTTCTGCCCCCACAGCGATACCGATGTCATAGTAATGTTTGAGGATCATTTCATCCCCATCGATTTCTGCATTGATGCGTGGGAATTGCTTGAGAGCAGCGACCGTTGCTTTAACAAAAAACGACATAAAGCCTAACCGTGTGCCTGTGCGTTCTTCGAATTCAACTTTGCGCTTGGTACGTAATTCCATAACCGCATGCATATCAATTTCATTGAAGGTCGTCAGCATGGCGGCCGTTTGTTGCGCTTCAACCAGCCGTTTTGCAATTGTCCGGCGACGACGTGACATTTTGACACGTTCTTCGCGACGTTCTTCAGCAAACAAGCGCATGGTGGGTTGTGGCGCGGGTTGTTTTGTGGCGGGGGCTTGAGCAACTGGCGCGGCCGGTGCTTTTGCACCTTGAATATGATTGGTGACATCGTCTTTTGTCACTTTTCCGCCAGGACCTGACCCTGAAATCGTGCTGAGTTGAACCCCTTCAGCCTGAGCCATACGGGCCGCAACCGGTGTCGCATTGCCCGATTCAATCGGTTTGGGATCTGGTGTGCTAACTTCAACGGCCGCTTGTGCGACAGGAGCTGGTTCAGCTTTAGGTGCAGATTTGGCCGGTGCAGCGCCATCTCCTGCTGCAATAACCGCAATGACATCACCAATCGAGACATCGTCCCCTTCAGCGGCCGCTAAACTTTCAATTACACCCGCTACTGGGGATTCAACCTCTAGGCTGACTTTGTCTGTTTCTAGTTCAACAAGCATATCGCCTGCATTAACAGAATCTCCGACGCTAACCAGCCATGAGGCGATTGTGGCTTCAATGACCGATTCGCCTAATTCTGGGACTTTTACTTCAGTTGTCATACAAATACTCCGATTTGATAGATGTTGGATGCTCGATTTTAGATATGAGTGAAGTCATGAAGACTTTTACCTAGCATCTTGGATCTTGTTTTCTATATCTTTCTTTTTTCTGCTAAAACGCCATCAACATAATCTAAGTCAAAAGCATCGGCAATAATTTTTTCTTGTGTTAATTTGTGCCATGATGAAAACCCTTCCGACGGGCTTGCATAACGGCGGCGGCCGATATAGTGAAAGTCGACCTTTTTACTCTTTCGGCCTGCCAAAGTTGGCAAATTATCGGCTAAACGTGGCTGCATAAAGCGCCATGCGCCCATGTTGCGCGGTTCTTCTTGCAGCCAGACAAGTTGCTCCAAGTTTGGATACTGATCATACAGGTCCAAAATATTTTTCTTAGGGTAGGGGTAAAGTTGCTCAACTCTCGCGATAGCTACGTTCATATTTTGCTCGCGCAGATCGCTAGAAATCAAGTCGATATAAACCTTACCACTGCACAGAATCAGACGATTTACCTTGCTCTTGTCTACTTCGGTGTCGTCTAAAACTGGATTGAATTTGCCATCAGCCATTTCTTCGAGTGAAGAGCTCGCTCTTGGATGTCGCAACAAGCTTTTGGGTGACATCACGATGAGTGGCAGTGGGTCTTTTTCAAGCAACAGAGCCTGACGTCGAATGAGGTGATAATACTGAGCGGCCGTGGTGCAGTTCACAATCCGCATATTCTTTTCGGCCGTCATTTGTAAAAAGCGTTCTAACCGTGCAGACGAATGATCTGGCCCTTGACCTTCATGGCCGTGTGGCAACAGTAGCACAAGAGAGGGGGCTAAATTCCACTTCGCTCGGCCGGAAGTGACATATTCATCTAAGATCGCCTGAGCACAATTCACAAAGTCACCAAACTGTGCTTCCCAAATAACCAAACAACCTGGCTGCTCCATATTGTAGCCAAACTCAAAACCGATCATCCCCGCTTCAGTTAGCGGACTGTTGTGAATCTCGAACGATGCTTCTGCTTGCGGCAGTGCTTGTAACGGTGCGTATTCTTCACCTGTTTTTGCATCGAAGTAAACCGCATGACGATGGCTAAAAGTGCCTCGTTTGACATCTTCACCCGTAATGCGGATGGGGATGCCGTCTGAAAGAATGGTGGAAAACGCCATGTTTTCAGCCAACCCCCAATCGATCGCTTTTGCAGCTGGATCTTCCAAAGCGGTTTTTCGTCTTTTAATGACTCGAATCATACGCGGGTGAGGCGTAAACGAGTCTGGCAAAGTTGTTAGTGATTTATGCAGTTGGCTCAAACGGCCGATGGGTAGCTTCGTTTCAGTCTTCCCGGCAACTCCGGCTGGAATATGATGGATCTTTTCATCTACGCTGACCTTCGTATTATCCAGGTCCACCTTATCTAACTCAACCTGGAGCTTTTCGAAGTTTGCTTGCCACAGCGCCTCGCTGTCTTCCGTGTTAATAAAACCTTTGTCAATTAAAGTTTGTGTCCACATCTTACGTACGACCGGCATTTTGTCGATTTTGGCATACATGCCCGGTTGCGTGAAGCGTGGCTCATCCCCTTCATTATGTCCGTAACGCCGATAGCCGATCAGATCAATCAAAAAGTCTTTGTTGAAATTGTTGCGATATTCGGCCGCAAGGCAGGCCGCTTCTAAACAGGCGATAGGGTCATTTGCATTGACATGCACAATAGGGATTTTAAACCCCTTTGCTAAGTCGCTTGCATAGCGCGTACTTCGGGAATCTTTTGGATTGGTTGTGAAGCCGATTTGATTATTGGCGATGACGTGAATGGTGCCGCCATTTTCATACCCTTCAAGATCCGAAAAGTTTAGCGTTTCCGCCACAATGCCTTGCCCAGAGAAGGCAGCATCTCCATGGATTTGAATCGGCATCGTTGAGTGTAGACGTAGCTCCGGTTTACCTGGCTTATCGGTTTTTGTTGATGCGGCCCGGGCCATCCCTTCAACAATCGGATTGACATGCTCTAAATGGCTAGGGTTGGGTGCAATTTTTATAGTTGTTTGCCCGCCGATCAAACGGTCAGCCCCTTTGTGATATTTCACATCACCCGTTGTGCCTAAATAGCCGCTGGCATTGGTATTGGCATCTGCCAATGGTTCTTTAAATTCGCGAAAGACTTCTTTATAGTCTTTGTTGAGCACGTGAACCAACACATTCAAGCGGCCGCGATGCGCCATACCGATCACAATTTCGGTGACATTGTATTTAAGTGAAACGCGCACGATTTCGTCGAGCACGGGGACCATCATGTCAAGCCCTTCAATTGAGAAACGTTTTTTTCCAACAAAAGCTTTATTTAAGAATTGCTCAAAGCCTTCAACCTTAATCAGCCGTTTGAGCAGATCGATCCCGTTTTTGCCATCTGCATCAAAATCCGGCCGGAATTGGCGTGTTTCGGCCGCAGCCCTTAGCCAGCCACGTTCCATCGGATCAGTCAAATGGTCATAGTCAAAACCGATCCCACCTGTATAAATCTCTTTAAGTGCTAGCAGAGCTTCACCCGCATTGTCGGTGTAATCGCAAACTGGGCCACGGACCAAAGTAGCTGGCAGTTTCGCCATGATCTCATCTGTAAGGCCATGATAGATAGGATCAAGCGAAGGGTCATTTTGTGGCGAGTAAAGCGGATTTGAGTTGGCGGCTAAATGCCCATATTCTCGAATCGCTTGAGCATAGTTGGCCACACCCATCGCCAGATGTAGTTGATCTTCAGAAATTGCAGGCGCAGCATGTGGTTGTGTATAAACTGCAGGTGTAGCCGGAGCCACACCATTTACGGCCGTGTCGAGCGTTGCCACTTCCTGAGGCGTCCATTGTTCAAACAATTCGCGTGTGCTTGCTGCCACAGAATCAGGGTCGGCTGAATATTTTTCGTACTGGTCCCAAAGCCAACCGGCATTTGGGCCATAAAAATCCCTAAGATTGTCCATAGTTAAAATTAAAAGGGCTAAATTGAATTAAGTAGTAAATTGTAGAAAAAGTATGTTCAGGTTGGTTACAAACTAGAATATCAATTCATTTGCCAGAAACCTTGGCGGTTAATTGGAAATTAATTCGTTGTATTTCTTTATTTCTAATCCGCACGACTATAATACTGGTTAGTCAAACAAGAGCAAAAGGAATTAAGAGAAATTTGTCATCAAATAAACGTCGTATTGCTATTGTAGTCCAAAGGTATGGTGAAGAAGTGAGTGGTGGAGCTGAACTTCACGCACGCTGGCTAGCTGAACATCTGCTAGAAATAGCTTCGGTTGATGTGTTTACAACCTGTGCCAAAGATTATCTCACATGGGCAAATGAGTTTCCTGAGGGGACGAGCCGTGTCAACGGAGTGAGGGTTACACGCTATCCGGTTGATCGCGTCCGCGAGCCTCAAGATACAACCATTAGCGAGTACGAACTGTTTCAGCAAAGTTATGCGCTTGACGTTCAGTATGAATGGATGTGGAAGTTGGGTCCCGCCAGTTCGAAACTAATGAAACGGATTGAACGCTCGGCCCATGAGTTTGATGCCTTTATCTTTTTTACGTATGAATATGCTCACACGGTGTTTGGGCTGCCATTGGTTGCTGACAAGTCGATTTTAGTGCCAACGGCGCATGAACAACGTCATTTGCAGCTTCCGCTGTTCCGTACACTTTTTCGCACGCCACGAGCCATCGCTTATAACACTGCGGCCGAACAAGATTTTGTTGAACGCTTTACCGATAATCAGCATATTCCTTCAAAGATCGTTGGCATTGGTATCAATGAGCCAGAAGCGTTTTCGGCCGATCGTTTTCGTCAAAAATATAAAGTTCCAGGCAAGTTTATCACCTACCTCGGCCGCTTAGTTGCTGATAAGGGGGTCGATAAACTCATTCAGGACTTTATTCAGCTCAAAGAAGCTGATCCGAGTGAGCTGTCACTGGTGCTAATGGGCAAAGTGGGCAAAGGAAATGTTGAAGTCCCTGATCGGCCGGACATTATTCAAACCGGTTTTGTTACTGAACAAGACAAATTTGACGGGCTGGCGGCCGCAGATTTGCTCGTATTGCCATCTAAATGGGAAAGTCTGTCGATGATCAGTATGGAAGCTTGGTTGGTTGGCACACCCAACCTTGTTAATTCTGATTGTGGCGTAATGGTGCACCAAGTCCGGCGGAGCCAAGCTGGTTTGCACTATCGTACTTCTGATGAATTTTGTCAGATTGTGCAGCGGATCACGTCTGATGAGCAGTTGCGAAATAGTTTAGCCACCAACGGCCGTCAATTTGTTCTCAACCACTATTCATGGGATAGTATTATTGAGAAATTTAACCAGCTGTTTGATATGGTGATTTTGGAAAAGCGAGCATAAGACACAGAGGAATAATGGGATTTCTGAAAAAATTGTTTAGCGGTTTTGGTGGCAATAGCCAGCCAAAAGACACCGGCATTTATCTTTACTTTCGTAGCAAGCGTGCGGCTGATGCGGTCACAAAAATACGCATTGAACCCAGCTATGATCTAAATCGTGATGGGGACAGTCTGTCATGGCATAAAACCATTGTTGATAGCCGTTACTTTAGTCGAATCAATGCGGTCATACGCTTTAACAGTAATCATCAAGTTTTATCGGCAGATCTCGATAATGGGGAACTAATTTCGGCCGAAGAATACGAAGCTGCATTGGCTGAACGAAATCGGCCGGAAGAGCCTGAAGATGAATTAGAAAATTTAGACGACTCTGGTGATGAATCATAGTCATCGCCTGAAATCGAGTGAAGTAAAAAACAGATGGGCATGATTTCATGCCCTTTTTTATACCCAAAATAAAAGCAGGTTGTCCGCATATTCTCCTGCTTTTCTAGCAAGTATCTAAAAAATCACCCAAAAAAGAGGATTAATGACACAAGCCGTCGACACATTTATCCATGCCGGGGCCATCATTACGATGAATTCAGAGTTTGAGCTGATTCATGATGGCATTATCGCTATCCAGGCTGAAAAGATCGTAGCGATTGGCCCAGCTGCTGAGGTTCAAGAAAAGTTTACCGCATCTGAAACAATAGATTGCACCACGCAAGCCGTTATGCCAGGTTTAATCAATTGCCACACACATGCACCCATGACACTTTTGCGGGGTTTAAATGATGATTTGCGTCTCGATGTTTGGCTCGGTTATCTCATGCCGCTTGAAAACGAATTTGTTACGCCGGAGTTTGTTAGCTTAGGCACTAAGTTAGCTTGTGCTGAAATGATCCGCTCAGGCATTACAGCATTTGCCGACATGTACTTTTTCGAGAGCCATATCGCCAAAACAACGGCCGAAGCTGGAATGCGCGCGCTGCTCGGGCAGTCTGTCATTATGTTCCCTACTTCTGACTCAAAATCATGGCAAGCTGGTATCGAACTGTGTCGTAACTTTATTCAAGAATATGCTGGTCATCCGCTGATTCAGCCGGCCGTGTCACCCCATGCTTGGTATACCGCAACGCCCGAACTGTTACAGGCTTGTGCCAAGTTAGCCCTCGAATATGATGTGCCGGTTCACACGCATATCTCTGAAACGCTGCTAGAGGTCGAGAATTGCCGTGAGCAGCATGATATGTCACCGGTCCTATGGAACAAGAAAAATGGGATATTAGACACCAAACTGTTGGCTGCCCATTGCTGTCATATTGATCGAGCCGACATGCGTGAATTCAAAGCAGCCGGATCTGGCATATCGCATAACCCAACCAGTAACTTGAAGTTAGCCTGTGGAATCGCCCCAGTTGCTGAAATGCTAGAAGTTGGCTGCAATGTCGGTATTGGCACAGATGGCCCAGCGAGCAATAACGACCTCGATATGTTTGAAGAGGTTCGTTTGGCTGCACTTTTGGCAAAAGTTGTACGCCATGACCCGACCGACCTGCCCGCTAAGCAGGCGCTTGAACTGGCGACAATTGGTGGCGCTAAAGCGTTGCACATGGGTGACAAAACCGGCAGTCTCGAAGTTGGGAAATTGGCTGACCTGATTGTGATCGATATGAATAATGTTCACAACTGGCCTCATTTCAACAACAATCCTGAGAGCATCTATTCGCGCATTGTCTACACAGCTAAGAGTACAGATGTGAAACATGTGATGGTTAATGGGCGCTGGCTAATGCAGGATCGCAACTTGCTAACTATCAATGAGCAAGAGGCGATGGCTCAAGCGGCCGAAGTTGCGCTTGAAATCGATGCATTTGTGCAAAAACGAGAATCTAGCCCATACAACAAACTTATCGCGCTTGAGCAGGTTGCGCGCGAAGAAGGATATGAGACGCAGGTCAAAATCCCGCTTGAATCACCCGACTTAATCATTGAAAAAATCGAAAGCGGTGCATTCACAATCACCAAACAGAATAGTTACCGCCAGTTTGATCACTATTTTATTTTTGATACGGATGATGAGAATGCGGCTCGTTTGCGCTTTCGTGAAGACCATTATTTAGATGCTAAAGGAAATGTAGCGCAGTCACGGACACGCTTGACCCTGTTGGGCAAAACGCACCCTGAGGCATTTTCGAACTCTGTCATGCTCTCCCGTACTCGATTTATGGCGCCTGCCACCCGATCACTGCGTTTTTACCGCGAATACTTTACGCCGGATCAAGAAATAGAGGTTGATAAACTGCGTAAGCGTTGGCGGATTGAATATGAAGGGACCGACATTGCGATTAACCTCGATCAAGTTAAGAATCCCGATATTCCGGGCTGGTTTCTAGAAATTAAAGCCCGCACTTGGTCAAATGAAGATGCGGTTCATAAGGCTAATCTAATTGGGCAGATTCTTGAAACATTTGGCTTGAGTGATTCAGATGCGATTCGCCTTGAATACGTTGAATTGGCTCAAAAAGCTTTAAGCTAGTGCTTGATTTTTAGCGGAGGGAGTTTAACGGTTGTTTGGTCTGACCCTGCCACCGTTAAACGAATCCCAGTTAGGCGATCATAAACACCCGTTAAACTTTCATAGTCACCCTGTTCAATGTCGGCCGGTATATAGATCTGATGGATTTGTAGAATCCGATCTCCCGGTTGCCAGTTCCACGATGGTGCATCTAAGCGATCTGCCTGATTCAAAATTGTGCCATCTGGGGTTAAAACGTGCACAAATAGATTCGTATCTGGGTAACCTACATAAGGTATTGTGCTGCCAAGTTGAGCAGGATTGGCTACAGTCCATATGGTTAATAATTCCGCTACACCGTTTGGCGGGACTGCGTCTGCCAGCCAGCGCGCCTCGTTAAGTTCAAGCGCTCCTCCTAAATCCGCAATAATTTCACCATCAGTCAGATCGGGAATCGCAAGCTGATAATTTGTCCAAAAAGGATCAAGATCATCCGGCCGCATATTCGTCGTCGATTGGTCAATAACCCATCCTTTAAAGAGTGGATGTAGATCTGCTGAGGCTGGTGCAACGACTTGAAGTTGATCAGCATTAGCTGGAATGATTAGCGCAAAGCGGCCGTCGGCCCATTTCAAGTTAGTCAATTGCGTTTCCGGTACAACCAATTCTGCAATCGTTGGGTCATGAGCATGCCCCGGTAGAACAGATGAGATCATCTGGCCGCTATTGGATGATTGAGGCGGTATGTTTTTTAACGCATCGATGATCGTTGACTGATAAGCTGCGCGAACGTCCGGCCGTTGGCTCCAATCTGAAAAATAAGCAGGGATTGAAAATAGAGCGGCTGACCCGAGCCAAATAGCGATCATGGCTGTTTGATAAGACCATTCTCTGCGCAAATTTTCTGGTTTTAGCCACCCAACGAGATTGGAATTTACCGTGTGGATTCCCACAGCAGCGAGAATATAAATCGGGAGCAGCGCCCCGATGCTGCGAGTCGTGGCGGCCGTTGGACCGGTAATCAATGATGGTGCTAATCCGACACCAAGCCATAGCAAAAGTAAAATATATTTCGGTTTGCGCCAGCTGATAAGCGCTTTTAGCGCCCCAACTATAAAAAAGATGGCTGTTAGCGGTGCTAATGTCTGTTTGCCTGGAATGTTATAGGCTAAAAATTTATCTCCTCGGCCGGGCCAAATTAAGCCTAAAATTGTTTTCCACACATTTTGCAGGATTGGGCCAATATCGCCAGAAAGGAATGCTTGTATCGGTCCATCGAGCATGTCGAGGCGGGTTTCAAGCCCTGGGTTGGCTCTTAAGTAGATAAAGAGTGGAGCGCTGAGTAGCAGGCCACCGATGACGGCCGGAAGGCTGGCAAGCCAGAATCGGCCAATGCTCTGCAATGCAAAAGTCGGATGTCGATGGCTAAAAAGTAAATAAATGCCGAAAGCTGGAATAAAAACCCACAAGACACGCGCAGCGATGTAGGTGTGCAGCATTAAACTAATGAATACAGCGATGCTGATCATGGGCCAGCGGCTAGATTTCCAGAACTGTGTCAGCAGCTGTTTGGTCTGGGCATTTTGCCAAATGGTGTAGGTTGCACTAGCTAGACCGATTGTGATTAAAGGGAGAAGCCCTGACCGTAAGGCTTGGCGTGACGCAACGAGGGGCCACCATGCAACAGCTAAAATAGCCAATGTCAGCAATGCGATATTTTTACCGTAGACTTTTGAGGCCCAACGATAAACGGCCGCGTGGCATATAACCATTCCCATTGGAATAAAAAGGCGTAGCGAAAAGACTGACACCCCGATTAAACGCATCCAGCCCGCTAGAAGATATGCATACAAAGGCTCTCGACCATAGCCAAGTGGAAAGTAATAGCGAAACTGGCCAGACAGCAATTCTAGTGCTTCATGGCCATGATTGGCTTCATCATGAGTTAAACCGGGAGGCAGGCTGTCGAGTGAATAGATTCTTAAGGCAAAGGCCAATAAAAGTAAGCCACAAGCAAGGGTGTGATTTTTGAGAAGATGGTTTAGCTTCATGACGCAAGTGACCAGTAATCAGGTTGCAAACTAATTACTGGTGTGATGCACACTGATCACTGCCACGAAGCTGGCGGGCGGCTAACCATTTTTCTGTTTCTTGGCGACTGCAAAAACTTCGCGCTCGAAGAACCAGCGAAAAGGTGGCACATCGAATGCCAGTTTACGTAAACCGGCCATCAGTGCATTTTCTTGCCGATTTTGAGGTGGAGAGTCGAGCCAAACATTGGCATCAAAACCAGCTTCATTTAATGCACGTTCCATGCTCCATAGATCCTGTTCATTCACATGCACATGCTGATTGACTGGCGTGATCGCCCGTGGATCTTTTGGATAATTTTCCCCTTGCCCCATTAGTGTCCGAACCATTCGCACAATTGGGTATGCGTATTGGTCGTAGGCCTTATTTGGGGCTGTATGAACAACAAACATGCCATCATCCTTTAAGACTCGACGAACTTCGAGCATTGCTTCAAGCAGTTCCCATGGGTGTAGATGTTCTACCACGTCAAACATTAGGACACGGTCAAAATATTTGCTGGGGAAAGGTAATTTCTTCGCATCAGAGCGGCAGGCGCCTGCGACAATTTCAGGAGAGCCGGCCGTGCGTGCGTCGATTTCGTTTTGAATCACATCACGGGTCATACGGGTCGCAACCTCAGCATAGTCCATCCCGTATGATTCGATCCCTAAACGCATGCAATGGCGCAGGATTTCACCTCGGCCGCAGCCAACATCTAGAACTTTCATGCCCGTTTCAATTTCAGCGATTTTAAACGCATCGTTTAAACGGCGAGACAGATGTGCCCCTTCGGATGTATTAAATTCTTCAAACCCTTCGCATGCGGTCCGAAAGTATTCTTCTGTATATAAAGTTGAGGGTAGTGGAGCTTGATCCCCATTCCCGTTCTTGTTTTGTGCCATAATCGACAGGATTATAGCAAACAGTAGGGGCACTGCACCCTTTGATTACCGTGCGTTATATTTATGCGATTTTGTGGGCTTCTAAGTAGACTTTTAGTTGAGTAGGAGCAGAAAATGGTGCGGTTAGGTAAGCTCGCGGATTAGTTTGGCTGGCACGCCCCCAACAATTGTGTTCGGTAGAACGTCTTTTGAGACAACAGATCCAGCGGCAATAACCGATCCACGGCCGACGGTAACACCGGGTAAAACGGTTGATCCCGCTCCGATCCAAGCTCCGTGCTCTACCGTGATCGAGTCTCCAGTTAGCGCTCCGCCACGCTGGTCCGACTTACTAAAATCATGTTTACTCGTGATAAGCATGACCCTATGCCCAAAATAGACATTGTCTTCAATGCGAATTTCAGAGGAAAGATCAAAAATGCACTCGACGTTTATGAAGCAGTTGCACCCAAACGAAAGTGTAGAAATTGATTTTTTCCCACCGGAAAACACTGGTACATCCATGAGCACTGTTCCATTTCCGATAGAGACGCCTCCCATTTGCATTAGGCTCCGTCGCAAACGCAAGAAGGTATTGTTGGGTAAAAACTTGGCAAGCATCACAAAAAAAATAAGCCGCCAATTATGGGCCAACATATCTTCCCGAATGGCAGCTTGAGCACGACCCAAGTTACCCATCTTTTTCTGAGGAATAGGTGCTGCTAAAGGGCCTTGTGCCGTTGTTTCTGGGCTGGATGCCGATTCTAGAGGCAGTGCGACTGATTCAAAATCAGCGATTAGTTCAGTGTTGTCTGGATTGGGCGACTTGATTGACATGAAAGTTGTATAGCAAATTGTTTGAATAGGTTAAATGCATTATTTCATCTGATTATAGGGGGAAATGCACTTTCGTTAGTAAATTAGCCAATAGCCAAGAATCAATCTGATAGAGAATTTAGAAGATTAGCTATTGGTGTGCTTTTTGCGTACGTAGCAAAGATATTCAAACAATAGTATCCGCGTACTATTTCGATACTTCTGACGAATGCTTTATTTTGAGCAAGTTAACTTGTTGATAACCGCCTAATCTCCAGATGGCGCATTTGTGCTTTGATTTCTTGCGCGCAACCCCACAATTCGCTCTTCGCCTTTAAATAGCCTTACAAAATTCCCTCGCAATGAAAATGCGATAATCAACGAGGATATGATACCTCCGACGAAATAGGCCGGAGTAAAAAAGACCAGGTCTGCCCATGTGCCAGCAATGTAGATAAACAGGAATACGATAGGAACAATAAGGGCCATCATCATTGACGCGACAGATGCCCAACCGACGAAGTAGATCATCCCTAGCATGACAAGAGTTGCTATTGGAAACAAGGGGGGAAATACGGCCGAAGCCCAGCCGACATTTGGCCCTGTTCCTGCACCACCACCAAATTTGACGTATACGGACCAATTGTGCCCAATCACAGAAAAGATTCCGGCCGCAATTTCTAGCCAAGGCAAAAGGCTTGGGTCAATAAGGCTACTAAATATCCAACGAACCAGAAGCAATGCAAAGACCCCTTTGAGGACATCGCTAAAAGCGGTCATAAAGCCGATTGTCCATCCGCCTGCTCGCAATGAATTTGTCCCACCGGTTCGGCCGCTCCCAATCTCTTGAATATCTTTTCCACGGAAATACCAAACGTAAATTTTCCCGAAGGGGATAGCTCCAAGAAGATATCCAATTAGAATTGCAGACACAAAGTATAAAAATATCATCGTATAGCCCAATTTCCCGGTGCTAATTTTAAATAGCTCAACATTACCTCATATAACCCTTCTAAGATTAATTGGTTGCCCATTCCCATTTGCTTCTTTAATAAAAAGTGGGATTTCCTCATACTTCTCTGAATTCAACAGCCAACCTTGCCAATGAGGCATTTTTTTTGATTGCAATGAAACAATGACATAGCACATGTCATGCCAAGTTGCTTCACGAATATCAGTTAATGACGGTTGGGCCGGCCCATCAGGATGTGAATGGATTATGGCTAATATATCTAGCTGTCTATCTTCCGCATCGATGATTATTTTTATTTGGTCAGCTGGGTTCATGCGATAGGCAACCCTACTGTGTTTTTCATTCTCGGCCGAATGAAACTCGAACACCGTATTATTTTTTCCCACTAAAAAACCACATCCTTCTTCAGGCCAAACCGAAAGAAGGTGTTGATTGGCTTGATTAATGACCAGCTCTGGAACCTCTAATCGCTTTTTCATCACTGCTAGTCAGTATAGCATGTGAAGGATACGTCGCTTTAATTCCTGCCTTCTCATTTAGCTTTGAATGCTCTGAAATTGCAATAGCCCTTGTGGGGTCATTCCTCTTCTTTTTATAGGCAGGTATCATAACAAGCAATGATGGCTCAATTATTTCTCTACTCGTTATTCTTCTTTTTTGCATCGGCCATAGTCTGGTGGCTGTGGCACTGGCTGATAATTATTACTGAGGGTGTTTTTTTTGGATCGAAGCTGGTTGTATGGCTCTATAATCGGGAAGCTTGGCGATATGACGGTATCAAAGAATATGAGATGTCAGATGAGCTGATTTTGTTAGTAGAGCCTGTTTTAGGGGAGCTTGAGGGTCGCAATGAGCCACTCGTTTTAGATGTAGCCACAGGAACCGGCAGAGTCCCGCTTTTTCTATTCAAAGACGGCCGATTTCAAACCGAACGTAAAGGGCAGCTTATTGGATTAGATGCCAGCCAGGAGATGTTAGATCTTGCACTTAAAAATCTTAAAGGATTTGAAGCCTATGTCGATTTAACATTAGGAACTGTAAGTGACCTGAAGTTTTCAGATAATCATTTTGACGCGATTACCTGCCTTGAATCACTAGAATTTTTTCCACAGCCTGAACTAGCGCTAGATGAAATGATTCGCGTTTTGAAACCAGACTGCTCTTTGCTGATCACACGTCGTGCAGGTTGGGAGGCAAAGTGGTTTCTTAACCGATACTATTCTCAAGAAGATTTTGTGGCGTTGCTACGGAAAAAAGGGCTAAAGGATGTTGTCCTTTACTCGTGGCAAGATAATTATGACTTGGCCATTGGACGTAAACCAAAGATTGGAGAATCGCTTTAATTGTTAGCTGACCTGTAAAAACTCACTCTGAGTATCTCTTTTTAGTACCAATGGCACCTGACTAGTTAAAACTTGCGTGAAATAATCTTTTATTGGAGTTATGCACAATTGGTTTCATGCTATGCTTTTTAGCTAAAACCAGAGTAAAAGCGATAAAAGCATCTTGCTTACAAATCTTATTCTCTCCCTATTCTAGAAATTTAAATCTATGACAAAATGGTGTCAAATTGTAAATCGAGAAAATCAGGTCACCCTTGTAAATCAGGCTAAGTGGTGTACCGACTTTCTGTGTAAACTTAAAGGATTCATGTTTCGCCGATCAATTGAAGATGAAGAAGCTTTGGTTTTTGTTCATCGTCGTGATAATCGAATCAATACATCTATTCACATGTTCTTTGTCCCTTTTGACCTTGGGGTGATTTGGGTAAATCAAGCAGGCGAAGTTGTTGATTTTGTATGCGCAAAACCATGGCGGCCGAGCTACGCTCCCAAAAAACCTGCCAGCTATGTTATTGAACTTCACCCTGACAAGCTGAAATCTATCAAAGTTGGTGACCTGATAGATTTTAACTCTGCTTAAATAAACGATAAAAGGTATCGACGCTGACGCTATGACTCAACAGCTACCGGACATTCTTCAACCTCATTCAGACCTACTTGAAACATTAGCCGATGTTTGGCTAAAGACGGGAGCTGCCCATGTTGCCATTTGGGGTGAAGGCCAGGTCTTTGCAAACTGGTCAAATAAGCCAACTGCAATTTCGAGTTCACAACCGACATACACACAAATTTCGGCCGCTATTCGGCTGGATGACGATGTTATTGGTCACCTTTATGTCTTTGGGCAAAATGACCGCATTTCTAAAAAACGCCTCAAGTTAGATGCCAGCTTGATTGCTGCGAGAATTAAATTAGATCAGATCGGGGCTGTTGGCATCTCTTCAGCGCAAACTCAAGTCGATAATGAGGCTGTCGAAGACCGTGTACGTGAACACGAACTTCGCACTGAAGAATCTGAACGCTCCTTGCAGCAGGTACAAAAACAATTCGATGCTCTCGTCCGATTAAATCAATATCACTATCAAGAAAGTGGGGATTCTATAGATGATTGGCTTCTGTTTTTTCGTAAAACCGTACTTGATTTAATCCCGGCTCAACTCGTGTTTACCTTAGACGACCGTGGCGAAGACTCTTTGATTCTCGACAGCCATCCGGTGCGTTTTCGAGATGCTGAAGAAGTTGTTTGGTATTTACAAGAAATGGAGTCGATTGGCCAAGAGTGTTTGTTAAACAAGGCTGCAGAGTTAGACGGCGTTCCAGAAAGTGTGCGTAATTTGCTTTACTCTCCTATTTATGAAGGCGAAGGTCATGTGGTCAGCGTCGGGTTAGTCAATCGTGAGGACGGTGACTTTAGCGGAGGTGATCAAATCTTATTACGTATGATTGCGACTCAAGCTCAAGGTCAGGTTGAGCGTATTTTGAGCCAAGTTGAAGTCTTAGAAGAGAATCGGTTACGTACCGAAATGGAAGTTGCTTTTGAAGTTCAAAACCAACTTTTGCCAGAGCAACCGCCCTATATTGCTGGAATGGACATCTATGCTTATTCGCGGCCGGCCATGCATGTAGGTGGTGATTTTTACGATTTTCAAGTGCGCGAAGATGGCTCTCTGATTTTCACAGTAGGGGATGTTTCCGGAAAAGGGATGTCATCTGCCCTTATGATGGGGAGTTCGCGTCAGATTTTGAACAGTAAAGCTCGAGACGAGTCGATCAAGTCTCCTCGAGATATGCTCTCAAGTGCGCTGGGTGATTTATATGAAGACTTTATGCGAGTGCAGATGTTTGCGACCGTCTTTGCAGGTTTCTATGACCCTCATACCCAACAGCTAATCTACGCCAATGCTGGCCACTCGCCGATTATTTATTGTTCGGCCGATGGTTCCGCACAATTCCTAGAGGCTGACAGCCCACCATTAGGTGTACTTAGTACGTCTCTGGCGCTTAATCACAAGTTGCAAATGTACCCAGGTGATTGTTTGATGGTTGCTACTGATGGCCTTTCAGAAGCACAAAACGAGATCGAACAGCAGTTTGGAAACGATCGACTACTTGATGTAATGCGTAGCTCTGTAAACGATGGGGCCGCCCACATTGCTAAGATGCTATTTAAGGATATTGACACTTTTTCTTTGGGTGCAGACCAAACAGACGATCAAACTTTAGTGATCTTTAAAGTAGAGTAGTCTATTCGTCTATGCTCTAGGTGATTAGAATTTTCGATTAAGAATTTTAGTCGTCTGACGGAGCTTCATCACACTTTCGGCCGGATAATACCCTTTGCGCAAGCTCATGTTGGCATAGACAAGACAGCGACGGCCGATGACACAACCGGGATTCAACACAGAGTTACAACCCGTTTGAGTCTCATCCCCCAAAATTGCACCAAACTTAGCTAAGCCTGTGTCATATTCATGCCCCTCAACATGCAGTTTAATCGTTGGCCGTTTGCCCGAGCTTTTATCTTTTTCACTGAGCAGAGTTAGATTGCTCAGCTTTGTACCCGCTCCCAAGTTTGTGTTGTTGCCCAGCACACTATCACCTACATAAGCGAAATGAGGCGCATGTGCGTTGTTTAAAAACAGGCTGTTTTTAGCTTCGCTTGCGTGGCCCAAGATTGCATTGGGGAGCATGATAATATTTTCACGAACAAAGGCCCCATGCCGCACGACTGCTCCCGGGCCGATCCAAGCGGGTCCCTCAACATAAGCGCCTGGCTCAATGCGAGCACCTTCTCCAATATAGATAGGAGCTGTTCCGATATGTGCGCCCGGCATAACCTCTCCCAAAATCGTTTGTTTGTCGCCAACAAGTCTGGCAACGTGCTCTCCAATCTTTCCAATAACGTCCCAAACGTATTTGCAATCTTGAAATAGTGCGGCCGCAAATGGGTCCGAAAGATCAAAAAATTCAGATGGTTTCAGCATAAATGATTCTCCAGCGGATTTGAATTACTAACTATTTTGACCTACTCTCAGCTTTCTGTCATCTTGAGGTTTATAAGTACGGGTGTTTTAAGTTAAGGTTTTGAATGAATTTCTGAATTGTTGGTGGGCTGGTTGACCTATATTGTTCATTTTGGCATAATTTCACCTTCAAACTAAAAATTTAAAGGCATTGATAGAGACAAGTAGGCGATTCCTCTTTGGAAAGCGAACCTGAGTTGGTGAAAGTCAGGTACAAATGGATCGATGAAAATCACTCTTGAGCTTCCTGCCGAACGGCCGATATAAATCGGTGGCCAATATGATTTGGCATAAATTAGGTAGAGACGGATTCCCACCGTTAACGGGGAAGGTGGTTGAGTAATCGTGATTGCTTAAGCCATGACTAAGAGCAGGTGTTTGGCGTAGTCGTCAAACGAGCCTGAATCTGGGTGGTACCGCGGAGAATGAACGTCTTCGTCCCAAGTTTTATTAACTTTGGACGAAGGCGTTTTTTGTTTATATGGGCAGGTAGAAACGATGACAGAATTAATTTGCATGGCAGATGCTTATTGCCAAACGTTTGAAGCCACAGTGACCGATGTCGTAGAAGGTGGTGTGGTTTTAGATCGTTCAGCTTTTTATCCTGGCGGTGGCGGGCAACCGTATGATATTGGCACATTATCGGCCGATGGCGTGACTTATACAGTCACGAAGGTCAAAAAAGTAAGCGGACAACCGGTCCATTTTATTGATGGTGAATTGCCAGTAGTAGGAACGGCTGTGTCTGGGCAGATAGATTGGGATCGACGGTACCAGCTCATGCGAACCCACACGGCGATGCATATTCTGTGCGGCACCGTGTTTCGTGACCATGGTGCACAGGTGACTGGCGGTAATATGGACCCCCTCAAAGGGCGCATGGATTTTGAGTTTGAAACGATGCGTCAAGAATTGGTAGCTGATATCGAAGTGGCGATTAATGCGGAAATGGCGAAAGATCATTTGGTAAAAGTAAATGTTTTGCCTCGTGAAGAAGCATTTGCTATTCCTGATCTCATTCGTACAAAAATCAACTTGCTACCAGAAGGCATTATTGAGATTCGCACTATTGAAATTGTTGGCTTGGATTTACAAGCTGACGGTGGCACTCATGTCAAAAGCACGGCCGAAGTCGGCCGGATGCGGGTTACGAATTACAAAAGCAAAGGCAAAATCAACAAACGCATCTATTTAGAGCTTGAGTAAAACATGGCTAAACGGAATAAAAAGCAGTCTCGGCAAAAACAGAATATTAAAAAGCGTAACTTGCAACGGTTGGCCCGCAAAAGCGAACAGCCCTCTGGTGATCAAGGATTGTCGTTGGCAGATGCGGGTGTCAAAGACCTGTACGAGATTTTGATCTGGAGCAGTGGGCTGGCTGATGAACCGGAATTTGCAGATCCGATCTTTGATCCTGGCGAATGTATTGAGGCATTCGGCCGTCAGTCTGAAGCGTTAGGTTTGGGTGAATCTGAGAACCTGTCAAAAGAAGAACTCGATATCAAACAATCTGATTTGATGATTGCAACGGTTGAAGAGGTGCTGACGAAAAAGCATCAGAAAGAGATTATTCGGCGCTTGAAAAAGATTAAAAAGCGCTTCGAGACTGATGGCTTGGTCGAGTTTGTGACTCGAATCCAGATTTTGCTGTCGTTGGTTGAATTTACAAAAGACGATCGTGTATGGGGCACAATCGGCCTTGTCTCGTCGATGGTGATGAAAAATGTGCAGGAAGTGATGCTGTTGACCACCACGGCACAAGAGGCAATGGCGGCTGATCAGATTGGTGGCTCGAATTATGGTGAACTAATCGAGTCGTTGGAAGAAAGTCCTCAGCGGCAGTTGCTGGATGAGATGGTCGAAAAGAACCCGGCCCTTGGCGATTATTACAAGAAAAAGCTGGAAGATGCGTGGCAAGAAGGGATGAC
>JBGCDP010000203.1:0-6468 GCA_045105475.1 Anaerolineae bacterium | reverse complement strand
TGTTACTCCGATTTCATTGATTAACATTCGTCCAGTTGTTGCGGCTGTTCGCGAGTTCTTCGGTAGCTCACAGTTGAGTCAGTTTATGGAGCAAGCGAATCCTTTGGCTGAGCTAACCCATAAACGTACGATTTCGGCGTTGGGACCTGGTGGTGTACGGCGTGAACGTGCTGGGTTTGAGGTTCGAGACGTTCAGCATAGTCCTTATGGTCGAATCTGCCCTATTGAAACGCCTGAAGGTCCAAATATTGGTTTGATCGGCCGCCTGGCTACATATGCACGTGTTAACCGATATGGTTTTATCGAAACACCTTATCGTCGTGTCACCGCTCAGCTTGCTGGCGATGATCCAGCGCTAATTGGCCACGATGCTTTTGTCGATATTGTTGACAGCAATGGTGAAGACATTGTTGAGCAAGGCAATACGATTACAGCTGAGCACTTTGAGGCAATCAAAGCCGCTGGTCTAGAAGAAGTTGCTATTGTTCCATTCTTGACGGAAGACATTGTATACATGTCGGCCGATGAAGAGGATCGTTATACCGTTGCTCAAGGTAGCGCCAAGATCGATGGGAAACGCCAGTTTGTTGACCGTCGTATTCCAATTCGCCGCAATCAAGCTTTTTCATTTGCAAATGTGCAGCGTGTCGACTTTATGGACGTTGCTCCTCGGCAAATCGTAGGTGTTTCAGCCTCATTAATTCCATTTTTGGAGCATGATGATGCAAACCGAGCCTTGATGGGCTCGAACATGCAACGTCAAGCTGTACCTTTGTTGATTCCTGATGTCCCAATTGTAAGTACTGGGATGGAACCACATGCTGCTCTGAATTCAAGCCAAGTTGTATTGGCTTCAGAAGCTGGCGAGGTTGTAAGTGTTGTTGGTGATGCGATTGTCGTCGTTGGCGAAAGCGGCCCACGTACTTATCAATTACGTAAATATTCCCGTTCAAACCAGAGTACCTGTATCGACCAAAGCCCATTGGTTGTTAAAGGGCAACGAGTTGAAGAGGGTGAAGTTCTGGCAAATAGTTATTCATCGCGCGATGGTAGCTTGGCTTTGGGCCAAGACGTTGTGATTGCATTTCTTTCATGGGAAGGTGGAAATTATGAAGACGCTATTCTTGTAAATGAGCAGCTTGTTCGTGATGACAAATACACCTCAATCCATATTGAAAAGCATGAGATTGAAGCACGTGACACAAAACTAGGACCAGAAGAAATTACATATGACATTCCAAATGTCAGTGAAGATGCATTGAAAGACCTTGATGAACGAGGAATTATCCGCATCGGTGCTGATGTAAATGAGAATGATATTTTAGTCGGTAAAATCACACCTAAGGGTGAGAAAGAACTGTCTCCAGAAGAAAAACTTTTGCGGGCTATCTTTGGTGATAAAGCTCGAGAAGTTAAAGACTCAAGCCTACGTTTGCCCCATGGTGCACGTGGCAAGATTGTTGATGTTCAAGTCTTTGATCGTCAGCAAGATCGCGATCTCCCGGCCGGTGTTGAAACAATGGTTCGGGTGAGCGTAGCACAGCGACGCAAATTGTCTGTTGGTGACAAAATGGCTGGTCGCCATGGTAATAAAGGTGTTATCTCAAAGGTTGTTCCAATTGAAGATATGCCATTCCTGCCAGACGGTCGCCCTGTCGACATTATTTTGAACCCAATGGGTGTTCCTGGCCGTATGAACTTGGGACAGGTTCTTGAAGTTCACTTGGGCTGGGCGGCTCGTCGTCTTCACTTCCAAGCAATCACTCCTGTATTTGATGGGGCGAAAGAGCATCAAATTGAAGCCGAACTTTCACGTGCATGGATCGCTGAACGTGCTGAGCATGTGGTAGCTGGTTGGGCTTGGGACGAGATGACAGAAGCTGGTATGGATATGGAGTCTCTCCGTAGCAATCAAGAAGCAGTTTACCTTTACTTATCAGCTTGGTTGGGCGAACTTGGCTACGATGTTGAAAAACTACGTACCAATGATCGCTTCCGGATTATGTCAGTTGCTCGCGAATGGTTGCGGACTCAAGGCTATGACCCTGATCTTGTTTTGCCTGAAGAGCTTGATGAGAATGGCGTGATGCGCTCTAACTCAGAAGCTAGCGATAATGAAGCTTTGCGTGTAGCAATGGTTGAATGGATCTCGTGGATTCTTGAAGAACATGAAGATTCTTTGGCAAAAGATTTGCTTTCGGATGCGGCATCATTGTCACTTGCAGAATTAAGACAACGGGTAACTGCTATTAGCACAACTGTGTCGATTCCTGGTCCGAATGTCGGTAAAACGGTTTTGCATGATGGCAAAACCGGTGAACCGTATGATCAGCCAGTGACAGTTGGAATCATGCATTTCTTAAAATTAGCTCATTTAATCGAAGATAAAGCACATGCTCGTTCAACTGGTCCATACTCTCTGGTGACTCAACAGCCTCTGGGTGGTAAAGCTCAGTTTGGTGGACAGCGGTTTGGAGAAATGGAAGTGTGGGCACTTGAAGCTTATGGTGCTGCACACATTCTTCAGGAAATGCTAACGGTGAAATCTGACGATGTTCAAGGTCGAGTGAAGACTTACGAATCTATTGTTAAAGATGAACCGATTGAAGATCCTGGCATCCCCGCATCATTCCGCGTACTTGTTAAAGAGCTTCAGAGCCTTGGATTGGCGGTTGAGGCTGTTACTGGCAGTGGTGATGTAATCCGCTTTGGTAAAGAGGATGACAAGAAGCATAAACCTCAGTTCATAGGTTCATCTGGCTTGTTAGACTTAGTGCGGAATACCCGCCGTTAATTCAGTTCAATCTGCGACTGGCTTCTTATTTATAGGAAGCCAGTTTGGGGAATTTGTTCTTGAAATCATTGTTAAAGGCTCTAAATCCTTTGACAGTGTGTTAAAAATTCGCTAAAATACTCATTCGAGTTTAAAATTCACGGTCCTTTACTTTTGGTAGAGGAAATTGAATAGAGATAAATATCAAGGTCACCTGATCGTAAAACGACAGGTGGCCTTTGTTGTCGGAATAGCTCGAGTCTAACGGGTAATACCGTAAGGCTTTATCCCCTTACTGAAATTTACAAAATTTAATCTGCGATTATCTAATTAATTTGAACGTTAATTAACTAGGTAGACACGCCTTGTTTTCTTTTTCTCTTGAAAAAGATATCTAGAAAATAAGGGACTGACTAATCTAGAGTATTCGCTCCCCAGAAATGGGGTTCAAGGAGAAGTATAAACGTGCCAACAATTAATCAACTTGTTCGGAATGGCCGTAAAGTTGTGCGACGCAAAAGTAAAGCACCCGCACTGCAATACACATTCAACACCTTCAAGCAGCGACGTGTTCGCCAACCAAAAGGTGCACCACAGAAACGTGGTGTATGTACTAAAGTGAGTACTATGACGCCTAAAAAGCCTAATTCGGCTTTGCGTAAGGTAGCTCGTGTCCGTTTAACAAATGGAATTGAGGTAACAGCTTATATCGGTGGTGAAGGGCATAACCTTCAAGATCACTCTGTTGTTTTGATCCGTGGCGGCCGAGTTAAAGACCTTCCCGGTGTTCGTTACCACATTGTACGTGGCGCACTAGATACCTCTGGTGTAAATGACCGTCAACAAGGCCGTTCAAAATACGGCGCTAAAAGATCTAGACAGTAGAGTCTTTTTATCTAACTGGAGGTAAATCATGGCAAGACGTAATCGCCCCGAAAAACGACCAGTAGTGCCTGATATGCGCTACAACAGCGGTAAGGTATCAATGTTCATCAATCGCTTGATGCGAGATGGCAAGAAAAGTACTGCAACTTCGGTCATGTACCGTAGTTTTGATTTGATTGAACAGCGTGCTGGAAAATCTCCCCTAGAGGTTTTTGAAGATGCTTTGAAAAATGTTGGCCCTCAGGTTGAGGTTAAGCCTCGCCGTGTTGGTGGTTCTACATATCAAGTACCTATCCCTGTAGACTCGCGTCGTCAATTAACTTTGGCTATGCGTTGGATTCTAGCTGCGGCTCGTACTCGTGGCGGCCGCTCTATGGTAGACAAGTTATCAGCTGAACTTATGGACGCTGCTAATGGGCAGGGTGCTGCTGTAAAGAAAAAAGACGATACACATCGTATGGCAGATGCAAACCGTGCATTTGCGCATTATCGTTTCTAATTATTATGAGGAAGGGGTTCTCCCCTTTAACTAAAGAATGAGCAATAACGAACGTTATCCACTAAACAGAGTTCGTAACATCGGAATCATCGCCCATATTGATGCTGGCAAGACAACCACAACCGAACGTGTGTTGTACTACACCGGTATGATTCATCGTATGGGTGAGGTTCATGATGGTGGTGCGACCATGGACCATATGGCGCAAGAGCAGGAACGTGGTATCACGATTACATCTGCTGCTACCACAACCTTTTGGATGGACCATCAGGTAAATATTATCGATACACCTGGACATATTGACTTCACTGCTGAAGTACAACGCAGCTTGCGCGTACTTGACGGTGGTGTGACTGTGTTTGACTCTGTTGCAGGTGTAGAACCTCAGTCTGAGACCGTATGGCGTCAGGCTAATGATTACAACGTCCCACGTATCTGTTTTGTAAATAAAATGGACCGTGTTGGTGCCAACTATGAACGTTGCATTGACATGATGAAAGAACGTCTGGGTGCAACGCCTCTTCCAATTCAGTGGCCAATTGGGGCTGAAGACAATTATCGCGGTGTGGTAGACCTCATCAAGATGGAAGCTAAAGTTTGGGACTCTGGTGACCTTGGCGTAGAGGCTGAGATTATTCCAATTCCTGATGATCTTGTTGAAATCGCTACATTGAAGCGTGAAGAGATGATTGAAATCGCTGTTGAAGCAAGCGATGAGCTGATGGAAAAATACCTTGAAGGGGAAGATATTAGCGAAGACGAGCTGATGGTTGCTATCCGCGCCGGAACTCTAACTAGCCAATTCAACCCTGTCATGTGTGGAACTGCTCTTCGCAATAAAGGTGTCCAGCCTTTGCTTGATGCTGTGATTCACTTTCTTCCTTCCCCCTTGGATGTACCTCCTCTTGTAGGAACTGATCCTGTAACAGAAGAGGATATTGTACGTAAGCCAGACGATAAAGAGCCATTAGCAGCTTTGGTATTCAAAGTTGTAACTGATCCTTATGTCGGCCGTCTTTCTTATTTCCGTGTTTATTCAGGTGTTCTTGAAACAGGAACTCGGATGATTAACCCGGTTAAGCGAAAGACTGAGCGTATCGGTGTTGTCGTGCGTATGTTTGCTAATCGTCGTGAGAACATTACTAAAGTTCAATCTGGTGATATCGCGGCCGTACTTGGCCTAAAACATACATTTACAGGTGACACGCTTTGTGATCCCGACCATCAAGTTATCCTTGAGAATATTGAGTTCCCTGATCCTGTGATTTCAGTTTCTATTGAGCCAAAATCAACAAAAGATGGGGACAAAATGGGTATCGCTTTGAAGGCACTGGGTGAAGAAGATCCAACCTTTAAGATTGAATCAGATCAACAAACTGGTCAAACTGTTCTTTTTGGAATGGGTGAGCTTCATTTAGAAGTTCTAGTTGACCGAATGAAACGTGAGTTTAACGTTGATGCAAACGTCGGCCGCCCGATGGTTGCTTATCGTGAAACTATTACTGCTCCAGTCGAGAAAGCTGAAATCCGTTATAAGAAACAAACGGGTGGTAGTGGTCAATATGCTCATGTTGTCTGTAGATTTGAGCCACTTGAAGCAGGATCTGGATTTGTTTTCGAAGATGCTATCCGTCAAGGTATTATCCCGAAAGAGTTCATTAAACCTGTTGAAAACGGTATTCGTCAGGCGATGGAAGCTGGTGTTCTTGCTGGTTTCCCTGTGGTTGACGTAAAAGCAACCCTGTTTCATGGTTCATTCCATGATGTCGACTCATCTGAAATGTCTTTCAAGATTGCCGGTCAAATGGTGCTGAAAGAAGGTGTTCGCTTGGGTAAACCTGTAATTCTTGAGCCGGTTATGGCTGTCGAAGTTGTGGCTCCAGAAGATTACAGTGGCTCAGTGATGGGTAGCTTTGTTTCAAATCGTGGCTTGGTTGAAGGAATGGAGATGCGTTCAGACGGTCTTCAGTCTCTAAAATCTAAAGTGCCATTGTCGGAAATGTTTGGTTACGCTACCAATCTTCGTTCTATGACTCAGGGTCGTGGAACATTTACTATGGAATTCTCTCATTATGCTCCTGTTACTAAGCAGATTGCTGATGAGATCATGAAACGCGATTAAGTTTAGCTGTAGCTAAACTAGGTCTCATTTGATTCGAGGTTATTAAAAATGGGTAAAGAAAAATTTGAACGCGGGAAACCGCATGTAAATATCGGAACAATTGGCCACGTTGACCACGGAAAAACAACGTTGACAGCGGCCATTACAAAAACACAGGCTTTGCAAGGATTTGCAGACTTCTCGCGATTT
>JBGCDP010000202.1:0-45757 GCA_045105475.1 Anaerolineae bacterium | reverse complement strand
GACCCACCTTCATTGACCAAACGCAATCCGGCTAACCCTTCAAGCGTTGTGCTCGGCCGATTACCTTCGTCTTTGGTTAGCTCCGCATCGTGAAAGCTCATCTCTTTCGTTTCTTTGTCAACAATCACTTTGGTGGTTTTGATCGGGATAATTTCATCATCAAATTTGCCAGCTGCTTGGGCTGCGGCTGTGCGCATTTGGCTCTGGTACCCATAGGCATCCTGCGCTTCCCGACTGATTCCGTAACGGGTTGCTACGGTTTCGGCCGTTTGTAACATCGGCATATACACATCTTTATGAACGGCGGTTAGTTTTGGATCTACCCCTTGAAAGCGGTTCATGTGGTCGTTTTGCACCATGCTAATTGACTCAACACCGCCGCCGATGGCGACCTGCATCCCGTCATGCATGATTTGTTTGGCTGCTGTAGCGATCGCCATCATACCGGAAGAGCATTGACGGTCTATCGTCATCCCGCTGACGGTAACAGGCAGTCCACCCGCTAGGGCTGCTGTCCGGCCGATGTTGTAGCCGGTTGTCCCTTGCCCCATCGCGCAGCCCATGATGACGTCATCGACCTCTGCTGGATCAATGCCTGCTCGTTTGACCGCTTCTGCGATAGCCCAGCCGCCCAGCGTGGGACCGTGGGTGGCGTTCAGTGCGCCGCGATACGCTCGGCCGATGGGTGTGCGTGCTGTAGATACGATGACTGCTTCTCTCATATTGTTTTTCTCCAGAATAAGTTGATGGTAGCCAAGTTTACTTAATTATTTAGAATCGAGAAAACTCTATTCAACTTGGCCTATTACTGCTCATAAATATTTGATTCAGAATTTTGCTTCATTGGGTTATATATTTAACTTATGAAAAAAGCTTAGTGTAGTTTGGAAGAAACATCCCTTATGTTGGTTTCAAACTGATGCCCGTTTAAATATTAAAATATGGCTGAACCTCCAATCAAAAACCCAATATCTGAAACACCCATCTATAGCTTTGTACATAATGCGATTTTGTACCTTCCTCATTTTGAAGATGAAGAAACTTCACAGCGAGTGTATTTTCTTCAAAATATATTTTTAACAGCAGGGATAATATGGGCTTTGGGCTTGTTGAGCCTTCCATTTTTACAACGTGATGGGGAGTCGTTTCAACAGTTATCAAGGCTAGCCGTCATTTTATGCATCATTTTAATCGGTGTACGTCTCTTGATATTGATGAAAAGAGTTACGGAAGCTGGACTGCTATTTTCTATTGCAATTTGGCTGACATTGGCGGTGTTTGCGATTTATGGGACGGGGTTGACTGGCATTACTTTTTTGATGCTCGTGACAGCAACACCTTTCCTAGTAGGGTTTGCCAACGGCACTTGGGCCAGCGTTCTTGTTACGGTGTTAAATTGTGGTATCGGATATTGGTTGGCCTATCAAGAATCGATTGGAGCTTTGCCAATTGGGTCTGATTACAATCCCTATATTCGACAATTGGGCCACATCGTTTTGTTTTTGACCTTTCCGTACATTGTATATATTTGGCGCCGAAGTATTAATCTGACAATAGAGCAGATCGCTAAAACAACGATTGCCGAACAGCAAAAACAATTTTTAGAACAACAGACCCTAATTCTTGAAGAGACGGTCAAGCGCCGTACCTATGAAGCTGTGAAAGCGCAAGAAGCGGCCGAAAAGGCAAACGGTGCCAAGTCGATTTTCTTGGCTAACATGAGTCATGAGATACGCACACCGCTGAATGCGATCATTGGGTATAGCGATATGCTGCATGAAACGGCCGTTGATAATGGTGATGCTGAATCTGCGGATGACCTTGTTAAGGTTAAGCAGGCGAGTCGTCATCTGTTAAACATTATCAGCAACCTGCTGGATCTTACAAAAATTGAAAGTGGTAAATCGGAAATTTTTATCGAAGAAGTTGGTATTTCCAAGTTAATAGATGAGGTTTCCTTAATTACGGCTAGCACCGTCGGATTGAACGAAAACAAGCTGATTGTATCTAATACACTAACAATTGAACTAATTCAGACCGATTATATTAAGCTCAAACAGATACTAATCAACCTTATTTCTAATGCAGCAAAATTTACTTCCAAAGGGACAATTACACTTTCACTAAGCCACAAGCTGAACAACCAGCAAATGCTGATTTCTGTCAAAGATACAGGCTTAGGGATCGCTCCCCATCATTTGGAACAGATATTTACCCCGTTTCAACAGGTGGATAAAGGGTTGTCACGCAAGCAAGACGGGGTCGGGCTTGGGCTTGTTATATCGCGCGAGTATGCGCAACTGATGGGTGGGAAGCTGTTGGTAGAAAGCGAATTGGGAGAAGGGGCGGAATTTTTTCTAACACTACCTTTGCATCTCAAGCGCGTTTAACCAAATCCAACCAAAATAAGGCCGATCGAGATGATGCCAATGCCTATGAGTTTTGGCAGGTAACGTGGCTCTTTTTGTATGGTCATGCCCAAAACTGCCCCTATGGGGATGCTCAACTGTCGAAAGGCGGCTACGTAACTGACATTGGTCACAAATGCCATTGCGGCCAGAGCCAATCCGTAGGTGCCCATAATCACAACTCCGGTAATGAGCCCCGTTCGTAGCATCGGCCGATCAGCGAAGATTTTCTTTAGCTGCGCTCGCTCTGGCGGATAAAGCAGCGTAATAAGGCCTACCATAACGGCCGTGCTCGTCGTTTGGAACGATATGTACAGCAGGGTTAATGATCTATTTTCCAGCTGAACAGCGGCCGTTTCCCGCATAAGCCGTAGAGCTTGGTCATCTAATAGGGTGTACCCCGTGGTCCCTATGGCCGCGACCAATGCCATTAAATAGACAGGGCTAAAATACTCTTTTAGTTTAAATGATTGAAAGCTTAGCAGTGGCAAGATAATACAGCCGACAACGATAAGCCCCATTCCCAAGAGCCCCAGACGGCCGATATCGCCTCCATTTCTCAAAATCAAGCTGATGCCAGCGATTAACAAAACTGGAATTGCTCGTGCTAGTGGATAAGCAAGAGAAATATCACCGCGCTTGTATGCGCCTGCGAGCCCGATTAAATAGATAGCTTGAGCCATGCCGGTTAATGCGACTAACAACCAAAGCATGGCTGGAAACTCATGCAATATTTGTCGCTGGCTAAACAGCATGGGTGACATAACGGCTGAGCCTGAAGCAGCTGCGATAAAAAAGAATGCAAGCGATGGATTTTGGCGTTTACTAACTAGGTTCCACCCCGCATGGAAAAAGGCTGACGTGATGATGAGGAGTGCTGCGATTAGTGTCATAGAAGGTTAAATTGGATCACAGCTATGATTTGGAGGCGAACACTCCAGATATGATTTATAGTTTTGCGGCTTCGTTTGGCTTGGGAAATGGCAGATTGACGATCATTCCCGGCCGGGATTTTCCATCACTACTTTTAACAGTCACCTTTGTCCCAGCGTCCCAATACCCTTTCTGGATCATCCCCAGAGAGACATTCTGCTTAAACCGGGGAGACCAAATACAGGTGGTGACAGATCCAATTGTACGAGCTCCAAACTCTTTGTCACCAATTCGAACCGGCCATGGCTGGGCGGCCGGTGGACAACGATCCCCACCGAAAAGTACACCCCGAATCATCTGTTTTGGCCCCTCATTCGCTATTTTAAGTAGAGCTTCTTTGCCTACAAATTCTAGTGAGCCGTCGAGCGTACAATACTGCTCCATGCTACATTCAAGCGGGTTATTCTCGCGAGTCATTTCATTCCCAAGTGAAAGCAAGCCCCCTTCAACCCGTTCGATCAAATTTGGACACCCAGGCGAAACATTAAATTCTTGCCCAGCTTCCCATAGAGCGTCCCAAAGCGGGAGCCCTAGATCCCAATCGTCTACATAGATCTCAAATCCGCCCTGTTTGCTGTAGCCCGAGCGAGCAATAAGCAGAGGATGCCCTTGAAACTCAAGCCACTTAAAACGAAAGAATCGGATTGATCGGACTTCTGCACCGAATACTTTGGCCATGAGGTCATCGGATTTCGGCCCTTGAACTGCCATTGGCCAGACATTAGCTTCAAAGATATCAACATCAAGGCCGTATCCTTGAGCCAACCCCTTTGCCCACAGTTCAACATCAGAATCAGCAATTGAAAGCCAAAAACGATCTTCCGCTAGCTTTTGAATGATGGGATCATTAATCATCCCTGCGTTGCTGTCAATGATCGGGGCGTAGAACCCCATCCCGACTTTTGCTTTGCGTAAATCACGAGGCGTCATGAGCTGGGTGAGTTTCGCTGCATCTTTTCCTCGTATTTCGATTTGACGCTGTGTGCTTACATCCCAAAGTTGAACATGCTCGCGCAGGTGCCAATAGTCTTCATCAACTGTTTTGCGGAACCCTTTTGGCAGAATCATCCGGTTGACGATGGAGTAGGCTGAAACACCCAGCTCTTCGATGCGTGGAATATAGGGGGTGCCGCGTTGGCGACGGGAAATGGTGAGCTTACTCATTGTGCAGAACCTTGTTTTAAGCCGACCACCAGATTGAGTATTGATGGGGCGCAAGCATAATAGGGATATGGATGTTTTTAGCTGGATTTGGAATTAAAAAGCGGACAACGACTTCAGGCATGATTTGACCTGCTTGAAATCCGCTCGGTTTATCTGTGAAATATTCCGCACTGTAAAAAATCATTTCATACTTAGCACCATCATTGGGTGTGACTGCAATTGTTTCTGAGATGCGCCCTTGGTCATCAGCGATGGCGTTGAAGAGAGGGTGCCGATTACCGTCGGCCGAAATTTTGATACATTCAATGCGAATCCATTTTGCATGGTCTCCGATTGTTGAGTCGAGTACGTGTGATGAAATCGTCGTCATAAGTCATTTATCCTGATTTAGAAGTACATAGCTTTATAGCTTGATTTACAAATTCTTGCGCATCTTTTTCCTCCAATTCGTCAAAGCTAAACAGCTGTAAATGTCGACGATATTTTCCTTTCCCCTGTAAAAGTGCTTTAGGGTCCGAGAGTTCGACCCCTTGGCTAAATGCCAAATTGACGTGCTGCTTATTTGGATAAGCCCCGCCAAAATGCTTCCCACCGATAAAAAAGCCTACGCCACCGTATATGATGCGTTCTTCTATCGGTACAGCTTCGGTCGCTTGAGCTTTGAAAAACGCTCGAATTTCATTGATGATTCTGGCTTTAAAGGATGAAACTAACTCAAGATCGGTTACAAAAAGGTCAACTTGATTTTCCATAAGATTTTTAAAATTTGATCAGTCCTGAGAATCTGATTTAAAGAGTTTTCCAACTCGTGATATGAAACCGCCTGAATCTGTTTCAAGCTCAACTTCAACTAACTCTTGAGGCATTTTCGCCTCGATAATTTCACTGAGGAGGATTTCATCAGCAGTTGATCCATCTGACTTTTGCCACGATTCCGGCCGCCAAGAAAATGCGGAGGTCAATGTTTCTAACGCCTGTTTTCCAAGGGAACTATTTTGGTCTATATCATCACCAGCCCCAACGATGCCAATCACATGTTGATCACCGATCTCCGCTTCTGCAAACTTGTCTGCAAGACCTTCCAATTCTTCGAGGTCGGTTGCTCCCATGGCCTCTGGGGTTTCTTCCGTTTTTTCTTGGCTATTCCAGCTGAATCGATTGGTGACACTGTTCCAAAGTTTTGTGGTGCCCTCAGAGACGCTTCCGATCAATTGGCCGCCGGTTGATGTGACAGCCCCGGCCGCCTTTTTCGAGTAAACAATTATCGCTGTGCCGGTGTTCTGGCTTGTAACTATGACTGAATCTTTCGTTGATTTAGCCCCGCCGCTGAGCATTTGCCAAGACGATTCAGTTGTTTCACCCAACCAGCCAATAATTTCTTGTTCATTGATCCCAGACACCGCTCGTAATCCATCTTTCCAATCTTCCATCTGATCGGGACCGAGGCTGAAATAAGCTTGGGCCCTCCGGCCGATAATGTAGGTGGTCACGATGTTTGTGCCACCCGAGGCGGCTACGCCGAAGAATGGAATCGCTTTGGCGATTGATTTTTGCGCCAGCTGAGCGGTTGCTTTGGTCGCTATGTGTTGTCCAGCTTTTTGCACTGCTGCTTGGGAGCCTGCGCTGATTCCGGTGATGGATAAAATGATCTTCTGCTTATCGACTTCTTTTAACTCGTAGTCATAAGCGGCCGCAATTTCGAGCACGAGTTCGGCCTGCAGTTTGAACGTCATACCGATGTCGGCCGCGACGCCAAACGTCATCGCTGCGACTGTGCCTAGCCCCGGTATGATCGCTGCCCCTGAAGTGACGGCTCCGATAGAGCCAGCCTGCCGGCATTTACGCCGGATGAGTTGATCAACAATTTCTTCGTTTGTGGCTTCCGGCTGCGCTACCTTTAAATCTTCAACGATTTTAGCGGCAGCTTGCGTATCCGCTTTGTTGATGAAGCGATTGATATTTTTGAGAATAAAATTTTGCATCATACCTATGTTTTAATTGATCAATCCTAAGTATCACACTACAAGTTAGTGCCAGAAGCTCTAATTTGATGCGAGCTTCTTTTCCGGATCATAGAAAGGTTTGGGTACGATTGTAACATTGAGCGGGCCGTAAGGTGTTTGTGCCACAGCCTGTGTCCCTAATTCTGCATGATCAATTTGGGCCATAGCTAACCCGATATTCTGTTTAAGCCGTGGCGAATAGACGGCCGATGTGATTTTTCCAATTTGGCTCCCATCGATGGTTAACGACCAATGTTGTCCGTTTGGATGGGGCAATGGCTCGCCATCGATCTCAACCCCAACAAACAGCTGGCTAACACCCGCTTCACGAATTTTGCGGAGCGCTTGTTTGCCGATGTAGTCTGCGTCCATGTCTAGATTAACTAATCGATCCCAACCCATCTCAAATGGATTGTTTTCAATAGTCATGTCGGTGATATAAGACAACATTGCCCCTTCAACACGTCGAATGGTTGAGGTATGACCAACATGCAGGCCGAGTGGCGCGCCTATTTTCATAATGGTTTCCCAAAGATCATCACCATGTGCACTGTCTCGTAGAAAAATTTCATACCCCAATTCACTGCTCCAACCCGTGCGTGATATAACCAATGGAACCCCGTTAAAATCATACTCGACAAAACGGAAGTAGCGCAGATCTTTGACCCAATCTCCGAAAATTGCACACATGATATCGCGTGACTTTGGCCCTTGCAGCTGAAGTGGAGAGACATCTGGCTCACAGATGGTCACATCCATGCCGGAGTGAACTTGCACCCCTTTTGCCCAAAGCAAAACATCGCTATCGGCCAGCGATAGCCAAAAATGATTTTCACCTAACCGGAGCAAAACAGGATCGTTGATGATTCCACCTTCGGCACTGGTGATAAACACATATTTACATTGCCCAATCTTGCACTTGGCTAAATTACGTGGTGTTAGAAGCTGAACAAACCGGGCCGCATCAGGGCCGGTGATTTCAACCTGTCGTTCAACCGCCACATCGCAAAGGATTGCGTCATTCACCAGATTCCAGAAGTTGGCTTGTGGATCGCCATAACTGCGTGGAATGTACATGTGGTTGTAAACGGAGTATCCGGTCGCTCCCCAGCGTTGGGTTGCTGCAAAATAGGGTGATTTTCGAATTTGAGAGCCGAATTCAGATCGGGTGGGTGTTTTGTTGGTCATTTGTTTGATTTTTCTTGATTAGAAATGGGTTGAATAATAATTATTTAGTAGAGGCATTTATTCATTGCTTATTCAATTGATGCTTTATCTCGTTTGCTAGTTGTCGCCAGCACAATCGGGCTGATATACCCCTTTGTTTTGACATTGACACAAGCTGTTTTCCCGCTGGCAATCGCCCGCTGAACGGCCGGGGCAATCTCTTTTTGCTGGGTCACTAGCTCACCATGGCCGCCTAATCCTTCAAACATCGCGTGGAACGGAATGTCGCGAAAATCTGTCGCGAAATGGGTGCCGTTGGTAAACATCCGCTCTTGCTGTTGTGAAATGCAATCTAGCCCGCCGTTGTTGTCGATAACAACTACAATCGGTAGATTTTCTTGGAACGCAGCCTCGATGCTCAAGCCACCGGACAAAAATGCGCCGTCACCACTAATCACAACCACATTACTTTCTGGATGGGTCAGCTTGGCCGCAATGCCAAAAGAAACGCCAACGCCCAACATGCTAAAAGTTCCAGGGTGCAAGATGTTGCCTAGCTTTTGCCCATTGTAACCAGCGATATTGATCGCGATTTCTGACCAGAAGTGGGTATTTCCCCCGTCAATCACGAGCCAATCATCGTCTCCCATCGCATCTTGAACCGCCAATGAGAGTTGAAGTGGATGGATTTTCCCACCCGTCTCATCAAGGCTAGGGATGTCATCGACCATCTTTTTGACCCATTCACCTCGTCTGACACGATTAAGATCAAACCATGCGCGATCAAGCCCCCATTTTGCATCGGTATGCAGAGCCAGTAACCCGTCTAAAAATGCGCCCGGATCACTGAGCAGGGCAAGATCGGCCGCCCGATTCATCTCAAGTTCTTCATGTGACCCGTTGATACAAATGAGCGTGGTTGATTCAGGGAATAATGGCGGATTGCCAAAATTCATCTGATTGTCTAAGCGTGCTCCGATCATGATCACCACATCTGATTTTTGAATCGCATCTTTTGACGGGTGGTATTGATGGACGTCAGCCAACCCCATGTACGCTTCAGCTTCTTCACCTAGCAATTTTTGATGATAGGGGATGTTGAAGATCGGAATCCCCATTTTGATCCCAGCTTCTTCTAGCTTTTTCTCAGCCCGTGACCACCAAACCCCGTGGCCACCGATAAAAATCGGCCGTTCTGCTTTGCCGATGATGTTGAGCACAGCATTTAGATCATCTGGATTCGGCCATGCTTTACCTGACAAATGAGGGAATTTGCTAAACGGCCGTTCATCGCTCTGAACATCAACGTCAAACGAGCTAAACATGATGTCAACCGGCAGACTGATATGTACCGGGCCTGGGTAGCCCGACGTGGCGATTTTCCACGCACGATCAACAAACTCAGGGATGCGTTCGCCGTGGGTGATTTGGATGCTGTGTTTGGTTAGAGGCTTGGCAATTGCCACATCGTCAATCTCTTTAAAGCCACCACTCCCTTGTCGCTTAAGCGTGCTCGATCCGGTCACAAAGATCACGGGTGAGCGTTCGCCCCAGGCTTCCATCATCGCTGGGATGGCGTTCGCGAACCCTTCTGGGCCGACCAGACAGACGGCCGGTTTGCGATTGATGCGGGTAAATCCGTCGGCCAAATGACCCGCCACCTGTTCGTGGGGAGAATTTATGACAGGAATTTCGCATTGCATAAATCCTTCAAGTGCTGGATTGCAGAAGCCACCGCTCAGGGTAAAAACCTGATCAACTCCCTTTTTTTGTAACGCACGTGCAAGTAATGCACCGCCTCGTATTTTCATTTTTTCTCCTTCAGAAGTGGCGGGGTAGCAGAGTGGTGGGGTGTCGAAGTCTAATCTCGTTGCTTCACTACTTCGCTACTACGCTGCTATCAATATTTTGGATATCCGTTCGCCCAACTTGGGCCATCGTGACGCTGATTTCGTTGCTTAGGCTTTCAATTACATCGTTTAAGCCTTTCTGCCCATTTGCACCAATGCCATATAAAAACGGCCGACCTAACATCACAAAGTCAGCCCCTAGTGCCAGCGCTTTCACAATGCTTTCGCCAGACCGCACACCACCGTCAAATATGAGCGGGTAGTCTGTGTCTACAACTTGGCGAATTTTAGGCAAGATGTGGATTGCAGGCGGGACACTATCAAGTTGACGGCCGCCATGATTCGACACGTAAATCGCGTCTGCTCCGGCCGCTTGGATGCGTTGTGCATCGTCGGCCGACGTGACCCCTTTTACAATTAAATTTCCTTTCCATTTGGCGCGTAGCTCATCTAAAAATGTCCAATCCACAAAACCACGACTCGCATGCCGCTTAAACGTTTTGCCGCCGGTCGAGTCGTCGAAATTGGCTAATTTGGGTGCCCCTGTTGTGAATAAGGTTGTGAGCGACCAGCGCGGATGGATGGCAAAGTCTATAAATTGCTTTAGCCCAATTTTGAATGGGACCCCAAATCCGTTGCGCAGGTCACGTAGTCTGGGTGCAACCTGTGGGACATCTACTGTAAAAATCAAATTTTTGTAGCCAGCCGCTTGCGCTCTTTCAACCAGTTCAAAAGCCTGTTCTGCGGAGCCACTAACATACAGCTGGAACCATGCATTTTCTTTTGCTTGTGCATAAACCTCTTCAATTGAAGCGGATCCAGCGGTTGATAAACAAAGCGGGATGTTGTAATTGACGGCCGCATTCGCAAGCATTTCATCCGCTTTTGGCCACGCTAGAGCGCACATGCCCATGGGAGCAATGCCAAATGGAAGGCCCCAATTTTGCCCCAAAAACGTTGTGTTTAATTTGCGGCCATCAACGTTAACCAAAACTCTCGGCTGCAGGTGGATCTCTTCTAATGCAGCCCTGTTTCGCTTTTTCGCCTGCTCATTTCCGGCCGCACCGTCGATGAAATCAAACAGCATTTTAGGCAAGCGGCGTTGAGCCCGCTCACGGGCCTGATCGACTGAAAAGATAGTCGGAGAATTTAAAAAGAGCATAAAGCTGGATTGAACGCTAGTTTGTTTTAACTTCTTTGTGATTCCAGACCGGTGTACGCTTTTCTAAAAAGGCGTCAAACCCTTCCGCCGCATCATCGGCCAGCATGTTGCAGGCCATCATTTCACTCGCATAGTCATAAGCGTCGGCCAGCCCCATTTCATGCTGTTTGTAGAACATTTCTTTTCCAATACGAATCGCCACGGCCGACTTCGAGACGATGCTATCCACAAGCTTTTGAATCGCCTGATCCAATTCATCGGTTGGAACTGCATGATTGATGAGCCCTTCAGCAACGGCCGATTGTGCATCGATGAACTCACCCGTAAGCAGCATCTCCATCGCCTTTTTCCGGCCGATGTTGCGACTCACCGGCACTGCTGGGGTCGAGCAAAATAATCCATATCGAATGCCTGAAGTGGCGAATCGGGCGCTTTCAGCGGCTATGGCTAAATCACAATTGGCCACAAGCTGGCATCCAGCTGCAGTGGCGATCCCCTGAACTCGGGCGATCACAGGTTGAGGCAGTTGATTAATGGTGAGCATCATGCGGCTGCATTTCGCAAAAAGATGGTCGTAAAAAGCTTTGGTGGGGGTGGCTCGCATTTCTTTGAGGTCATGCCCGGCCGAAAACGCTTTGCCTTCTGCGCCGATGACGACAACCCGAATCGATTGATCTTGCCCAATATCATCGAGTTCAGCTTGGAGCGCATCGAGCATTTCTTCTGAAAGAGGATTGAACTTTTGCGGCCGATTAAGAGTTAGCGTGGCCACGCCATCTTTCGTTTGGCGTAATAAAACTTTTTCACTCATTTAATTTCACCTCTAATCATGCCTTTGCGGCAAACGGGTTTTGATAAAGCTGATCATGCGATTCAACCCCGACGTCAAGGACGCAATTGCTCCTTGGATAAGCGACACAGGTTAAGATATAGCCCGCTTTTGCCTGTCTTCGATTGAGAGCGGTTGCACCGGGCTGGATGACTTTACCTGAGATCATTTTGGCTGCGCAAGTGATGCAACCACCGTAGTTGCAGGCAATTGGAAGCTGAATTCCGGCCGCTAATGCCGCTGCATAGATTGTTTGATCTTCACTCACCGTGAGGGTCTGATCCCAATTTCGGAAAATGATCTCATGCTCTTTTACAGGTTGAATCATGTATAGAAGCCGCTTAAATCTGCTGATTCAGACGTGGTTTCCAAAACGGCCGGAACAGTTCAATTTTTACACACTTGTCCATCACAACCCGCATACCAGCATCTTCGGCAAGCTTGGCCGCCTTTGTATCCACGACCCCGATCTGTGCCCATAAAATTTTAGCACCGATTTCAATCGCCTCTTCTGTAATGCCATAAAGTGCCTCTGAACGGCGAAAAACTTCAACCATATCAACCGGCCCATCAA
Organism: Anaerolineae bacterium; assembly: GCA_045105475.1. Classification (GTDB taxonomy): domain Bacteria; phylum Chloroflexota; class Anaerolineae; order Promineifilales; family Promineifilaceae; genus WTJY01. The sequence continues at coordinate 33,667 of JBGCDP010000202.1, read as the reverse complement.
TTTCAGCCAGGGAATTATAGACACGGATTCCACGTATTTCTTCAACCCCAGGTTTGGGGTTAACCGGATACATTTTGAATCCTTGTTCGTGTAGAACACGCAAAACTCCGTAGCTGAATTTCGTAGGGTCGGGGCTGGCACCTACCATCGCAATGCTTTTTGTATCTTTTAAAATCGACGCGATATATTCGGCCGAATATTCCTCTGAATGATCCATAACTAACTCCAGCACCAGCAAGCTGGCGCACTACATATTTACAGCCAGATATCTGATGTGCAGTCGCCACCTGGGTAACGAGTTTCATGACAACGAGAAGGGCCATTGGGTTCTTTGCCAAAATCAACAATAAAGTCCTTGTTGATCTTCATGCCGCCGTTTTCAATGTCACAATCAACCATCAGCATGACACCCCCATTTGTACGAATTTCTGGGTAGAACTGGTTGTCCCAGGTAGAGAATAGTGACGTGGTAACAAACAGGCGTTTGCCATCGAGCGATAACTGAATCATCTGAGGGCCGCCGGTCACTTTGACACCGTTCACAACAGGAGCTTTGTTGAGTAAGCCACCCATCCATACTTGGCCAGTTAAAATTGGATTATGTGGATCAGAGATATCGTACTGACGAATGTCTCCATGGAGCCAATTACATAAGTACAGAAAGCGGTCATCTAGCGAAATCAGAATCACGCTGATGAGCCCGGGCAGAGGGATGGGCCATTCGGGATGACGTTCATTCTCCACATCGATAATTTTTTCAACGATCCATTCCTGATCTTTTTTGTACCAGTGAATAATGTTCGAAGAGAGCGCAGCTCCTACAAAGCCGTGGCTTGAGTCTGGGTCATGATGAAAACGAACTTCAAGCGGCACAAGCCCGTCTTCACCTAAATATTCTGTTTTGAAAATCTCTTTCTTTTCGAAATCCCAAAAGTGAATCTCACGGCCGTAATTGAGCAATCCAACCTCTTCTAAGTCAAAACCAGGCATGAAGGTGTTAGGGGCCGCCCATTCGCTGGACACCATCACATTATGGCGGGGCTGATACCAGAAATCATAGTTGAATTTCTTGCCACCCATGCTGTTTTCCCAGTGACCCATAATCTCAAAATCTTTGTTCAAGTGTAGGAATCCACCAGGGGCTTCTCCTTTCGCATCCCCCAGCATCGAAATGATGATGTCTGAACCCAGACAATGAACCGTGTGCGGGGCGGACAGATTGGTTTTTTCTTTAATCTCATCCCCTTCGATGATTTTGAACAAACTAGGATTTCGTGGATCAGTGACGCAATCGATGATATGAATGTTGGAGGTGCGTACGCCCGGAACGATTAAATATTTACGCTCCATCCCTTCGTCATCAAAGCAGGATGAGCAAGCGTTCCAGCCGGTGTGGTGGAGCTCGTCCCCGATGTTAGGCATTTCTAGTCGACTGATCACTTGTGAGTAAGTGGGGCTTTCAGGGTCTGCATCGATTGTAGCTAAATAGTCTGGTTTTTGAATGCCTGTTCCGACGTACAGTGCAACGGTGTAGAGTAGTTTTTCTTGCGGCCCCTTCATCGCCTCGGCCGGGGATGCATACCCTGGGCCGCAGCATTTTCCGTTTCCAATCCCATTTGTGCTCATATCGGACTTGTCCTTTTCGCTGACAAAATAGATCTTATTGTCATGTTGTCGCGTGTTGTGTAAGATTTAACGAGACCTTATCACCATTTGAGACTAACGTCCACAAATTGAGAAATTTTGTTTAAAGGAAAATGTATTGCATTTAGATCGCGTCCTAACCTTACTTAAAACCGTTTCTGCCGCGGGGCGGCCGCTTTCGGTGGCTGAGATCCAGCAGGCGACAGGCTTACCTCGACCGACGTGTTATCGTTTGCTCCAAACCATGACCGAGCATGGGCTATTAGACGATCGATCTAAAAACTCCCGTTACGTGCTGGGTGATCGGCTGATTCGAATTGTTTTACAGGGCACTTCTGATATTGATGTCCGTCAAGCTGCGGCCCCGATTATGAAAGATGCGGCAACTGAATTTGGTGAAGCGGTCTTTTTATCTCGTTTTCGCAATGCTAAAGTCGAGATTATTCATGTCGAAATCCCGGCCGACCCTAAACGCTCTTACTATCATCCTGGCTTAGGCAATCGGCCGATTCATGCCTGCTCTTGTTCAAAGGTAATCGCCGCCTTTGCCGAAAAAGAGTTTCAGGATCAAATTTTGAGTGGGCCGATGCGTGCTTATACCGAGCACACGAAGATTACAGAAGAATCTCTTCGGCAAGAGTTTTCAACTATATTGGCTCGTGGATATGGCGAGTGTGTTGAAGAAATCGAGGTAGGGATTTCAAGCGTTGCTGCACCGGTTCAGATTCCGCATGTTGGGGCAATTTTTAGCGTTGGAGCCACTGGATCAATCCGACGGTTTTCAGAGAATTATCGTCAAAAGATTGGGGGTAAGCTGATAGATTTGTCCGGTAAAATTGCGACGTCGATTCAGCTATCAAACCGTGAGGGGCTAGCCTAAGTCAACATTGCGATCAGGGGAATTGAGGTTATAGGGTCCATATATTTTTATTGCTTACACACGATTAAGTTTTAATCTCGCTGTTGACATTTACCGATTGTCTATTAAAGTTATTTTGTCGATAAAATAATTTTTATCGACAAAATAACTTTAATCATATGTTTCAATCTAAAGATCACATCCTTATTTCTAACCTTGAGCAGCTTAAAGCGATTAGCGATCCGCTTCGGCTTAAGCTGTTTGAAGAAATTCGCACTGCTAATCAGCAGGGTGAACTACAAACGATTCGCAAAGCGGCCGAAACGCTACAGACTTCGCATGCCAAGCTTTACTATCATGTTAAGCAGCTTGAAAAGCATGAATTTATCTATGTGGCTGACACGGTGATGATTTCTGGTATTGCGGAAAAATATTATGCGGTAGTGGCTGAAGTCATTATTGTTGACCCTGCTTTACTTGAGGGACAACCGGCCGAAGAAGCGGCCGTCGTCGTGCAATCGATGTTACGGACGACGTTTGATGTGACCGTTTCTGAAATTAGCCAGCTGATGAAGACTGATCCAACCGGGGATCAACATATTCATCTGAACCGCCAGCTGCTCCGCCTAACAGAAGATCAAGCGTTGATGTTTCATGAAAAGCTGAGCGCCTTGGAAGAGGAAATAAGATTGGCTAGCCAAGCAATAGAAGCTGATGAAGGCAAAATTTATAGCCTGATGACAGTTTTTACGCCTACCGTTCGCAACCAGCTGGGTGAGGGAGAGCGATGAAAAATCATTTTTGGCGAGAGGCCACCGTGGCAGATTCGGCCGGCATCGTGGAGATGTACGCGGCCGAAAAGCGGCATAATCCTAGATTGCAAATACCCGATCTTGCATCAATCGAGCACACGCTGAAGCGAGTGATTTCTACGCCTCAAGCGGTTGGAACCATCGTGGTTAATGAATCAAATGATGTCATTGGTGTTGCTTTTGTCATGCTTTTTCCGGTCGAAAATGAAACAACTGGCCAATGTTTTGGGCATGTGCATATCGGTTACCGTGCACAAGGGATTGGAACAGCTCTCTTCAAATGGATGGAACAGATGGCGCAGCGTCAGAATACAGAGCTCGCGGCCGACCAACCTTTGCATCTGCGAATTTCTTGCCGTGACTTTATGACAGACCGCATTGCTCTTTTTGAAAGCCAAGGGTTTGCACCCGTGCGCCATGCCATAGAAATGCAGCGCAGTTTAGATCAACCGATCCAAGCTATTGAATTGCCAGCTGAGCTGATCGTTAAACAGTGGTCTGAATCTCAAGATGACCAGCTACGGCTGGCCTTTAATCTGGCATTTAAAGACCATTGGGGTCTGCGTGAGTTTGAGACAGATGATTGGCGCAAGCGTTTCATTGAAACACCCCATTTCCGGCCGGATTTGACGTATTTAGCTTACTCTGATGAACAGCTGATCGCTTTTTGCCTAGTCGAACACCATGCTGAGCGGAACAAGCAGTCTGGCCAAAATCAGGTTTGGCTAGAAGCGATTGGAGTGCTTCCCGATTGGCGCGGCCGTGGGATCGCTTCCGGCTTAGTGACTTACGCGATGCAGAATTACCAAACCGAAGGCTTTAGCCACGCTGGCTTAGACGTTGATGCTGAAAACGGGACGAATGCGATAGCACTTTACCAAAAGCTGGGTTTTGCAGAGGTCCAGCATGAAATAATTTATGGGAAGTGTGTGTTATAAGACGAATGATGAGGCGATTATGTTTAAAGCAGTAAATCCGGTCTTGCCGTGTAAAGATGTAGCGCAGGCGATTAAATTCTATCTAGAGAAATTAGGCTTTTCATTGGCGTTTCAAGACTCGGCCGCTAACCCTAATTATGCTGGCGTGCGCCGAGATGGTGTTGAAATTCACCTGCAGTGGCACGCTGAAACGGAATGGGGGCGGACTGAACGGCCGATGTTACGCTTTATTGTGGCTGATGTCGATACGCTTTTTATTGAATTTTCCGACAAAGAAGTATTTCATGAAAACACGGCCGTACGTGACACAGCTTGGGGAACGCGTGAGTTCGCCTTTTACGATTTAAATCAAAACGGGCTAACTTTTTATCAAGATATATAATCACCTGCAACACTATTAAAACCCAGCAGGTAGAAATTTCTTGACCCTTTCGATTAACAAACACAAAACACTGCAAGAAGCCTTTAACTTTTCGGCCGATGAACTTGAACTGAATCGTGACGATCAGCTTTCACCTAGCCAAGAAAAACGGCTTGAAAGCCATCGGTCTGTGCGCGGCTGCGGCCGTCGAGCCGCTTTAATCGGATTGGGAGCAACAGCTGTGGTTTTCTTTTTGTTTCCCTTATTGCTAGCAAACGAGCCGGGTATCGAACAGGCACGTCCCTATATTTGGGGAGTAGCTGGCCTGTTCTTGGCGCTTTTGTTGGTATTCGGTGTTCTGGACTTTTTTTCAGGGCAAGATTTAACCCAAGGTAAAATTTCTGTGCTAGAAGGAGCCGTTTACACAAAATTTGAAGAGATTGGGACTCGCCGTAGCAAGGTAGGGACCGCTTACTATCTAACTGTTGGCCTAAAACAATATCAGCTGGCCACTGAAGCCCAAATGGAAGCGCTTAATACTGGGGAGATCTATCGCTTTTTCTATGTGCCTAACGGCCGTGTGCCTATTATCCTCTCAGTTGAGCCACTTGAGTAGCCGCAGATAATCTTAGACCGTGACCCGGTCATGACTTCCGGCACATTAACTGTGACCTCTAATTGAATACACTCCTAACTATAAATTAAGAAAACCAATGTCTGCATAATTATTGTGAGGAAAAATGAGTGATTTGATTTTAGAAACGGCCGGATTGAAAAAACAGTTTGGCGATTTTCAAGCGGTAAAAGGGATCGATTTTAATATCGGCCGGGGACAGGTCTTTAGTCTGCTGGGTCCAAATGGAGCTGGCAAAAGCACCACCATCAGCATGCTATCTTGCCTGATTTCACCCAGCGATGGGGACGCACACATCGATGGCCATTCGATTGTAAACGCATCTGACCAAGTTAAAGGGGTGATCGGCTATGTTCCGCAAGACTTGGCCTTATATGACAAGCTGACGGCTGTACACAATCTTAAATTTTGGGGAACGATGTCAGGCATGAGCGGCCAAAATCTGACCAATCGGATTGACGAACTGCTTGAACGCGTCGAGTTAAAAGACCGGGCCAATGAGCGTGTTGAGACATTTTCCGGCGGGATGAAACGACGTTTGAATATCGCGGTAGGGTTGTTGCACAAACCAAAACTCGTTTTTATGGATGAGCCAACTGTGGGCATTGACCCGCAGAGTCGGCGCCGGATTTTGGACATGGTCAAAGAGCTGCGAGACGAGGGGATGAGCGTACTGTACACAACCCACTACATGGAAGAGGCGGAAGAGCTCTCGGACATGGTCGGTATTATCGATCATGGGGAAATGATCGCGCTGGGTAGCCAGGCCGAATTGCGTAGAACAGTTGGGGAGCAGGATACATTGCGTCTGCACTTCGATGACAATGCGCCCACGGTCGAGCTTTCAGATGCGTTTGCTAACCTTGAATTTGTCACGACATCTGTTGCCCGTGAAAACGAAATTGTTGTAACAACGCCTGATTCTACAACCGCACTACCGGTTTTGTTTTCAGTCGCTGGTGATCAAAAAATTCGTTCGATTGACATCGAAGAACCAAATCTCGAAGCGGTTTTTCTACATTTAACCGGCCGGGCATTGAGGGAGTAAATAGATTAGATAATGGATTAACAAATACCTTCTGTTATCCAACATCTTAAATAAAACCATGAACAAAATATTTGCAATTGGATTAAAAGATTTACGTCTCATTTTTCAAGATCGAGCCGCCTTGCTACTCATGCTGTTGGCCCCCTATTTAATCACATTAGGTTTAGGTTTCGTCTCTGGGGCGTTTGAAGATGATGCTGGCAATAGTGGTATCAGCGATATTCCGGTGATGATTATCAATCAAGATACGGGAACGCTGGGCGAACAGCTGGTGATCTTGTTTGAGTCGGACGATTTGGCTGACTTAATCGAAGTGGTGCCTGCCGCAGATGTTACTGCTGGAAAAGCTTTGGTTGATGCGGATGAACTGGCGGCGCTGGTCATCATCCCGGCCGAATTTTCAGCGATGATGATCCCTGACCAATCGACGGGTGACAGGGTCATCGGTGAGCAGCTTGAAATTTACCGCAGCCCCGGCCGACCGATCTCAGCCAGTGTGATTCAAACCATTGTGGGTGAATTTATGCGCCAGGTTGATGCTGGATCGATTCTTGTTACAGTCACAATTGATCAGCTGGTGGAGCAGGGTGACTTTGACATCGATATGCTAGCTTCGCTCGTAGGTTTATCTGTTCCAGAAGCAATCGATCAGTTTGATAGTGATGGGGAGATTGATCCTGAATTATTTTCAGGTCTTGCTGATTCAGATCAAGAGGCCTCAGGCAACCTAATAACGATTGATGTCAATAGTGGTGCCGTTAACGGTGAAGAAGACGATGAGTTTAATATTCTCGCAGTTTTGGCCCCTGGCATGGCCCTGTTTTTTCTCATGTACACGGTGACTTTGGGCGGCCGTAGCATTTTACAAGAGCGCACGGCTGGGACATTGGCACGTATGCAAACAACGGCAACGAGTGGTGCGCAGATATTAGGTGGTAAGGTGTTGGGCATTTTCCTGACCGGTGCAGCCCAAGTCGGCATCTTGGTTATAGGCAGCTCGCTGATGTACGGCATTCAATGGGGCGATTGGTTGGGCGTGATTGCGCTGATTTTGTCGGCTGCACTGGCAGCAACCGGCTGGGGATTGTTTGTCGCAGGTGCGGCCCAAACGCAGGAGCAGGTGGCTGGAATCGGCACCGCCCTGATGCTTATGTTCGGGGCGATCAGCGGCACATTTACCCAAATCGACAATCAATATATCAACTGGATTGGTGCGATCACACCGAATCAATGGGCGCTGCAGGGCTTTACCAAATTGGGATTGGGGCAATCATTTGCTGACATTTTGCCCAATATCGGTGCGCTGTGGTTGTTGGCGGCCGTATTGTTTGTAATCTCAACCATTTTGTTCCGCAGAAAACTAAGCTAGTTGTGTTGGTTAGTCTGGCAGTTGGCTACCGTTTGTTTGCAATCGCATCAATCTTTTGGCTAACCCGCAAACCAGTTAATAAAAACTCATGCAAAAAATATTCCAAATCGCCCAGCGCGATATCAAACTTGAATTTTCGTCACCGATGGCGTGGCTCACTTTTTTAATTTTGCCAGTTGTGTTTACCGCTATTTTTGCCGGACAAATTTCCGGCGGTGGCGACGGTTCAACCCCCGGCCTCACGATGCTTTTAGTCGATGAGGACCAAACTGATTTATCGGCCGATCTTGTTGCAGGCCTTACTTCATCTCCTAGTGTTTCGCCTGAAATCGTGACATTGGCTGATGCGGATGAACGTTATTTAGATGGAGCCTTAGCCGTTTTGCACATCCCTGCTGGGTTTGAGCAAAGTGTGTTAAACGCACAGTCAATCGAGCTTGACTTGCGCATTCAGCCCAGCAATACAAGTGGGCAAATCGTTAATCAGGCAGTACAGCTGGCCGTAAGTGAGCTAGTGGGTCCGTTACAAATTGCGGCCGATAGTACGGCCAAAATGGCGGCCGAAGGGCAGTTCGACTCTCAAGCGGAACAGGACGCTTGGTTCCAATCGATTCGTGAACGGGCGGCTGAAAAGCTGACCGGCCAGCCAGATCGGGTTGCGCTCACGCAGCCTGCCGAAGCTGATGCAAGCGGTTTTGATGTTCAAAGCCAGCAGGCGCTGGGACAACTGATTACCTGGGTGTTTATCCCATTAATCGGTGTATCAGTTTTGTTTGTTAGTGAGCGGCAGTACGGTACGCTGAGCCGTATGCTGACGACCCCGACGAGCAAAGCGACCTATATGGGTGGTGTGATTTTTGGTCAGCTGAGTAAAGGGCTGGTTCAGATGCTGCTACTCGTCTTGTTTGGTGGGTTGGTGTATGGCATCGCCTATGGCCGGAGCCCGGCTGGGCTAGCGATGGTCCTATTCTCGTTTGGGCTGGCGGCCGTCGCTCTTGGCACAATGTTGGGTACATTTGTGAAATCTGATGGGCAAGCGAATGGGCTGAGCATCATGCTGGGCATGGTTTTGGCTTTGTTAGGTGGCTGCTGGTACCCGCTTGAATTCTTTCCACCTGCCGCGAAGTTCGTGGCAAACTTTACCCCAACAAGCTGGGCGCTGCGGGGTATGACCGATTTGGTCGTGCGAGGTGACTCATGGGTCGGCGTCCTACCAGAGACTGGGGTGCTGTTCTTGTTTGCGGCCGTCTTTTTCGGGATTGGTGTCTGGCGTTTTCGCTACGAATAGTTAATCGGCCGGTTAGCATTTCAGTGTGCTGATCGGCCAAAATGCTGATAAGCTAAAAGCCATGATCATAGACTTTCACAATCACTTTTACCCGCTTCAATATTTAAATTCTCTCGAGAAAGGGCGTTTTAATACGTGGACTGAAACTGCGTCTGACGGCCAGATGTTGCTCAAAACAGATACCTTTCAAAACGAACTTGAACCGGCCCATCATGACCCGCAGCTGCGGATTGCTGAGATGGACAAGCACGGCATCGATATGCAGGTGCTGTCACCAACGATTCCTGGTGTGCATCATGAGACACTTGTGAATGGGATTCAGATGGCCCAAAGTTTTAACGATGAGATGGCGGCCGTGATTGCTCAGCATCCAGATCGGTTTAGCGGATTAGCCATTTTGCCTCTACAAGACCCAGCAGCGGCCGTTATTGAACTCGAACGAGCAGTGACTCAATTGGGGTTAAAAGGTGGAACATTGTTTACGCACATCAACGGGAACCAGATTGATGATGCCGCGTATTGGCCCATCTATGAACGTGCGATTGAACTTGATGTCCCGTTGTGGATGCATCCCACCATGCCCCAGCATTTAGACGGCATGGCTGACTATTCAATTGTGGTTGTGGCAGGCTTTATGCATGAAACAACCGTTGCCATGTGCCGTATGATTTACAGCGGTGTGCTTGAGCGGTATGCCGATCTAAAGTTTGTGGTGGGGCAGATGGGAGGCACGCTGCCGTTTCTGGCGGAGCGGATCGAACGAGGCTATGAAGTGTATGCAGGCTGCCAGGAAAACCTGTCTACTTCACCCACTGAATTGCTTAAACGGCTGTATATGGACACAACCCCATTCACCCCGAATGCGATCAAGTTTGCGGCCGATTTCGTCGGATGTGACCAAATCTTAATGGGGAGCGACTTTCCGCAGGGGATCGGTGACACGGCTGGGGCTTTGAGCGCCATCCGGCAGCTACCATTTTCAGATGAGGACAAAGCGAATATGCTGGGTGGGAATGCGGCTCGCTTACTGAAGCTTTAGGGGTTACTCAAATACAGCTTTGTCGGCCACTTGGCGTAGGTAAACGGCAAATTCTTTGTCTAGTCCCAATGGAATCCATTCAGTCGTGCTAATGGGAGACTGCGTGTATTGGGCCACAATGACGGCCGCTGTCAGATAAGAGCCTGCCAAGCTGGCATGTTTTCGATCTCCGCTATATAGGGCCAAAAAACGATTGTCTCCCGTTGTGGGTTCAACCCCTTCTGCCATGACCTCTGAGTAAACGATTTGGAACGCTCTCCCCGCAGGTGCAACTGCTGTATCGATTCCCCGCTCTTGCATAATCGTTGCAAGATCTGAGTTGGCTTGAACAAGGTAGCCCTGCACGACATCAAATGGGGGAAATGGGTTTTCAGGGTCGGCCGGATCATAAGCGCCTGCCCAGGTTTCTAAAAGCATCACCTTGGCACCTGCATTTTGAGCCAATTCGCCTAATTTTAGGCCCGACGCATGTGACGTCTCTCGCTCTTGCTCATACGTGTCTAAACCTGGAATTTCAACCTGCTCTTGCAGAATTACTAAATCCCAATTTCGTGTTTGTTCATTGCCATCGAGCAAAAACTGACGTATGGGTGACCCCTCTTCGTTGTCTAGAATGTCATCAATATGGTCGTAAAGCCGATAGCCACCAAAAGCCGCGCGTGTAGAAAAGACTGTATCTGCTCCGCCTGGCTGTGCTTCAAGCAAGGATTCGACCATCTGGTCGATGTCATTTTGGTAGGTAAAGCTATTGCCCACAAACAGCAGACGTTGGTCAACCGGCCGCTGTAGATCGCGACTAAAAAGCCATGAATCTAGACCGAAAATGAACCAGTAGGTTGAAAAAGCAAGTAGTAGAAAAAGGGAAAATAGGGCAAGGCTGCCAAGGATGATGTATTTTTTCATCGATAAATTCTGGTTGTGACTATCGGTTAGTCGTTATTGGCTAATCGTAATTAACCCTTGCCGCAAGCCTTCAACAACGGCTTGGGTGCGATTGGGTTGATCAAGCTTAACAAAAATTCGTTTAACGTAGGTGCGCACCGTAGTTTCGCTAATAATTAATTTATCAGCAATTTCGCTGTAAGTGACAGAGGTTGCCATCAGCTCTAGCACCTCTTGCTCGCGGTCGCTAAGGGCAACCGTTTTCCCAGTTTCGGCCGGGCGGCGACTCCGTTCAATAAGCGCCTGCGAGATTTCTGGCCCTAAAAAACGCCGGCCGTTGGCGACCTCTCGAATCGCATGGCTGAGCGCGGCCGGGCTGATATTTTTGTGTACAAAGCCATCAACACCATCATCAAGCGCATCGAGTGCGGCGGTTTCGACCGGAGCACCTGTCAGTAACAGCGTTTTAATCGACTCATCTTTCAGCTTGATTTTTCGTGCCGTTTCCAACCCATCCATGCGTGGCATTTTCCAGTCTAACAGTACAACGTCCGGTGTATGTTCGGTAAGCATGTGCAAAAGTTCCGCCCCGTTTGAGGCATCGGCTAACACTTGCATGTCCTCTTCTAGGTTGAGGGCTAGTTTAAGTCCGTGGCGCACAACTTGATGGTCATCTGCAATTAAAAGTTTGATCATGAATCACTCATTGTTCGGGTAGAGGCAGGCACGTCGATAACCAACGACATCCCTTTGCCCGGCCGACTAAAGAAGTCGCATGTACCGCCCAGTAAGCGTATTCGTTCTTCAATACCGTGCAGGCCAAAGTGTTCTTCGTCATCTTTTTTACGCATGGCGGCTAGCGGATCAAACCCCCGGCCGTTGTCGCGCACAATCAGTCCGACCCGCTCATCAAGCACATCAAGACAGACCCGTGCTTCGGTTGCGGCCGCATGGTGGACCGTATTGGTTAACGCTTCTTGGCAGATGCGGTACAACGTGCGATGAACTTCGGGAGAAACGGCTGAAAACTCACCCCGTACGTCGAAATCAACTTTGAGTTCAAGGGCCTGCAAAACGTCAGCCAGATACGATCTGATGTCATGCTGAAAGCGCTCGGCCGTCATCTCAACCCACATGTCATGGATCGTCTGGCGGATTTCACCCCGCACTCCTTCGGCGGTTGTTTTAATGCGCTCTAATTCTTGATAGATTAAGGTGGGATCATCCGGCCGCATTTTGAGGCAGGCATCGAGTGAAAAAATCATGCCAAATAAAGATTGGCTAACCGTATCATGCATGTCGATAGCGATCCGGTTGCGTTCTTCTTCAACTGCTGTGTCATGCGCCCGGCGCAATCGATTTTGCATGACCCCCATGCGAATCGCTGTTTGCTCACAAATTTCAGTGATTAGTGTCGACCTGTTGGTTAACGGTTGGGCGGGCTGATGCGGCATCAGTAACACACCCATCGGCTGACGCCCCCAAGTTAGCGGATACACGGCGATGTTGCCCAACTCTGACTGATCGGTCCCATTCACAACTTTGTTTTGCAAAACCGCTTGACCTATTTGGCCACCTGCGGTTGACAAGGGAATCGCTTTGTTTTTATTGAAGAAGTTTTGGAGTGTTTTCGATTCTGGCGGCTCGGTGACCACCCATCCTGACAAAACTTGAGCTTCTGGTTCGACCTGACCGATTGCGGCCCACTTGAACCCCAATTCGTTGGTGACAGTTTTTAGCACGGCCGTTGCCAACTCTTCAAACCCATCGGCTCGGTTCAAGGCCCGAGACAGGTTTTGCATGCGGCGTAGCCGTTGGTTTTCATGCCGCAGGTGCTCAATTTCCGATTGGTCAGATTGATTGGGATCGTTTGCCATGTTGAGATGATAAGGCAGTCGGGTCAGATGACAAAAACAGCTTACTGTTTTCGGCCGCGAATATGTCCCGGCCGGAGTAACCCTTGATCGACCACCTGTTTTTTGAGCTTTGAACTTTTTAGCCGCTGGCCTGCCGCGGTTTCACCTAGCTGATCAATCAGCTTTGGGTAATTCTGACCCTCAATAGAAGCCAGTTCCTCAAGCATGTTTTGTGCATACCATGCATTGCGGTCGGCCAACCCAACGTCAACAAAACCGATTTTTTGCATGAGCTTGGCCGTTTCTTCCAGGGTTGCCATCTTAAAAGTGAGCCCCAGCACATCAAGCCAAGCTTCGAACTCCGGTGTTTTTGGCAGATTAGAGCCATACCAATCGCTAAAGGCTATCTGGCCACCTGATTTCAGGACACGGAACATCTCCCCATAAATCACCTCTTTTTCTGGGATGTGAATAATAGAGTCTTTGCTAAACACAACGTCAAACATCTTGTCCATAAAGGGCAAGTAAGGGCCGGGTGTCACTAACTGTATGCTGACCCGGTCGCTAACTCCGGCCGTGTGAACAGTCTGTCGTGCTCTTTCGACTAATGATGCTTCAACATCGATCCCGGTGACATGCACGGCTCCATGCTGTTTGATCAGCAGAATATCAATACCGCCAATGCCACAGCCGATGTCAAGGACCCGCTTGCCGCGCAGGTCAACGCCATCGAGGATGGCGGCGACTTCGGCTGGGCCACCAGGGGACATGAAGCCTTCGCCCCACATCCATTCGAGCCCAGCGACAAATGTGTCGTTGTATTCATCGTGATGTTCAGCCATTGTAATTTTCTCCAAAAATCAAACTAGTTTGTGCCTTTCGCTTAATCGCAACAAGAGTGTGTTTGCCGACAAAAGCAGGACGAGCTGACCACAACATCGGCCGAAGCTTGGGCGATGTTGAGCTGAGCACGTACGTCGGCCGCTTCTTCATCCTGACCCAGTTTTTCTAAACATTCCGCATAACCGTGCAGACTCCAGATATTATTCGGGTGTTGGGCTGGCCGCATCAGCGTGTCATCCACACCTAAATCTGCTCGGTACACTGCAGCCGCCTCTGTGACATGGCCTTGCTCAAGCAATAGTGCGCCCAAAGCATGGCGGGGTGGCTGCATCCAAGCCCAGGGTTCGGTGTAGTTTAGATTGTCGTAAAGCGCAACTGTACGGCGTAAATGGTCATAGGCAACATCATAGTTTTCTCGCCGATATTCTAGCTCGCCTTCTAACATCGCTCCGGCGACTGCCAGAATGTCTAAACTTGTATTGTTAAAGATTTTTCGCTCTTCCGGCACCTTGGTGAGCGCCACTGCAAACTTTTCTTTTTGGTCGACAGCGTTGGGAATATCACCTGTGGCAGAGTAGGCGACCCCTTTAGCATAATGCCACATCGCTGTCGTAACGCAGTAAAAATCAGGGTCCGGCGGGAGCGGTGCATCAATAATTTCCTGCCATTTTCCAAAGCGTATATAAACGTGGACCTTCATCCCGCTAAATGCTTCTAGGTAATTTACCAAAAACTGATGGTCATGTGACAGCCCTTCTTCTGGGATCATTTTCTCCATCATTTCAGCCACACGAAGGGCGGGTGCATATCGCCCTTGAAACAAGGCTGAATAGATTTGGAAGTGCAGGTTATGCAGCTTGTATAGGGCGAAGATGCTGACGGTGTCATCATAAGCACTGTAGCGTTCATCGGCCGCGCTTGCTTCGATGTTGGCCTGCAATGACCTTTCATATTGGCCGCATAGCACATAAATGTGTGACGGCATATGGATGAGATGGCCTGCATCTGGGGCCAAATTGATGAGTGTGTCACTGGCTTTAAGTGCGACAGAAGGATCGGGGGACATCTCTTGGGCATGAATATAGAAATGGAGTAGTCCAGGATGTGGTGCTGTACCATCATTCTCTATCCGTGTGAACGCCTTTTCGATAATGTCTAAAGCCTCCCGTGTATCGGTCCCTTCGGCCGGTACGCCATTTTCTAGATCCCACAACTTCCATGGGGTGCGACACATCATCGCTTCGGCCGTCAGAGCGCATACATCGTTATCATTTGGAAATTGAGCATAGACTTCACGCATCGCTTGCGTATAGGCATCGTCCCATTGGGAAAAGATCTTTTCAGCTTCTTCTTTGTCAGTCGTTTGAGGTGCGAGCGGTGTTGGGAACCGAGCGGTAAATGCTTGAATAAGCCCCTTTTCGGCCGGCGTCGCATTTTCGCAATGTTCTAAAGCCGTTCGAGTGTAATCATAGGCCTGTTTGATCCCTTCAAGCTGGCCCACTTCTGAGTAGGAAGGCCACATTAGGTTGTAATATGGGCCGATTGCGTAGGCCATGCCCCAATATCCCATTGGGCAGGTTGGGTCAAGATCGATAACTTTCTGAAAGCAGTTTATTGCTTCGGTGTGGTGAAAAGCGTAGCTCCAATTTAGTCCACGATCAAACCAAATTTGTGCTTCAGCCGACTGGGTTGAAATCGGCCGACTGTATTCACCAAGATCAAAGTATTTTTCCATTTTGCCACATCCTTTTGGTTAGCTTGTTAGTGGGGCGGTTGGTTGGTGCGGCATTGCGCACAGGTCGTCGTGTTTAACAGCCCATCATCGTTGTTCGTTTATCTGCTGTAATTATCTGTTGAAATTTGGCTTTGTCGAATGTAAAAACGAGGCTAGCATTGAATGAATGTTGGACTTCGGCCAATTGCTATAAGCATATTGGCGATAACCCACGAACTAATTACTAGGAGAGTTAAAATGACTTGGATCGAAACTGTTTTACCTGAAAACGCAACCGGTGAGCTTAAAGAGATTTACGAGAAGACAAAGTCACCCCATGGCACTTATGACAATGTATATATTTCAAAAAGCCTGCGGCCGAAAGCGATTTTAGGCCATGATACCCTTTACCGTGGTGTACTCCACAATGATGACGTTACTTTGCCACTGTGGTTTCTTGAGCTGGTCGCAACATATACAAGTGTCTTAAACGATTGTGTTTACGCGGCTACGCATCATGGGTCAAATTACCGCACACTGTTAGGGGATGCTGACCGCATCGCTGAGATTGATGATGCGATGGAGAAAGATGATTTTTCAGGCGTATTTGCTGCGAAAGAGCTTGAATTTTTGCGCTATACGCGTAAGTTAACCAAAACGCCGGGAGCCATTGTTGAAGAAGATATCAAAGCGATGCGTGCGGCCGGGGCTAATGATGGGGAGATTTTAGAAGTCTGCCAGTGCTGTGCGCTGTTCAACTACTCTAACCGTTCGTTATCTGGGCTGGGCGTAGATGTTGGCGATGATCGGGTCGGGTTCTATTAGCGTTCGCACCAGTCAAGCTAACGGTTTTGAACACCCATAATTTAGCGATTACTCGATAAAATAAGTCGTGCTAAAATCGGGTTATGATGACTCCACAAAAATATTTCGACTGGACAGAACTACCATTTTCGGCCGCAGAAATAGCCTATCGACGGAATCGGCTTGTAGCTGAACTGTCAGGCGAAAGTGGGGTTTTTCTAACCCCAGCACGGCATCATTTTTCTGATGGCTCTACTTTTCGTCAGTTAGATGACTTCTATTACTTCACAGGCTTAGAGTTGCCGGACTCGATGCTTGTTTTAAACCTAGAAAATGGCGAACCAATCTTGTTTGTACCTGAAAAAGATCTTCGCTTTTATAGTGCGGGGCGTGGGGCTGAATTTCCCGGCCGCCATTTGCTGTCTGACTCAGACATCGGTTTAGCGAGTGGCATTCGCGATATTCGGCCGCTTGAGTCGCTAGATGGGTTTTTGGCAAATCAAACAATGGTCTGGCTAAACCCTGGTCGTGGGGGGCAAATGCCACAGCTCACTAGTAGTTATTTTCAGAGTTGGACCGGGTTAGATCAATTTCGCCACCATTTACAGCAACAGCATTCTCAGCTTGAAATCTATTCAGCTTATGACGCGATCGCTCGCTTGCGTATGGTCAAATCTGCGGCCGAAATCAGTCTGATGCGCCATGCGTGCGATATCACGATGAATAGCATTGTCGAGACAGCCGCGCATATCCAGCCGGGGCTCGATGAGCGTTCGTTGGAAGGTATTTTAGAGTCCGGCTTTAAGAGTCGAGGTGCCCAGCGGCCTGCATTCGATTCGATTATTAAGTCAGGCCCCAATTCACTTTGGCCCTGGCGTATTGGAGCTGCTCATTACGACCGGCGTAATCGGCAGATGCAAGCTGGAGAAATGGTTGTGTTCGATGTCGGGTGTGAGCTGAACTATTATGGCTCTGATATGGGACGCACGTTTCCAGTGGCGGGTCAGTTTTCAGCTGAACAAGCATCTGTCTTAGACACGCAGCTTGAAGTGCTAGACGCAATAATCGAGGCGATGCGGCCGGGCGCGACGATGGCTGAAGCGCATCAGGCGGCCGTGTTAGCCATCCCGGAGTCGATGAAAGAATACATGCAGGTTGGTTTATTTTTTGGCCATCACATCGGCCTAGCGATGGGTGACCCTAATCTTCCCCACGCACCGTTTGAACCCGGAATGATTATTACCGTTGAACCGTGGGTCTACGATCATGACCGACAATTAGCGACGTTTATTGAAGATGTCATATTAATTACCCCCGATGGCAATGAGAATTTAACGGTTCGCTTGCCGAGAACGGCCGTTGGAATGGCATCCTTAGTTGAGGGATAAAGGTCCTAGAAACCCTTGTCGCTGGCTAAAAGGCACACATTAGTCCTATCTAATGCCTACTTCAAAAGACATTTTTTACTTATTCTTCATCATAGTTGAATCTTCTGGCATGAGTTTGAGCTACTCTAATAGACTAAATAGATGAACTTAAATATCCCTTGAGGGGTATTTGTGCATAAAAGCCAAGACCGAAATGAATTTTGATTTCAATAATATCGTCATTGCTCTCTTCTCAATTGCCGCATTAACAGGTGGAGTCTCTCTCATTGCCTGGCAGAGGCGATATTTGGGCAGGTGGGCAAAGATCTTTTCATTGTTGATGGTGGCCGTTTCAATTTGGTCTTTCGGCTATGGATTAGAGATTGGAGCAAGCAGCCTCGCTTGGAAAATAGTTTGGGCGAAATTTCAATATCTTGGAATTCAGCTTACGCCGATGAGCTGGTTTTTATTTGCCATCTTGTATAGTGGTAATACCCGTTTATACACATCTTTGAGAGCCAAATTGTTGCTGATCGTGCCTGCAATCACTTTTGGCCTTGTCTTAACCAATGAATTCCATCATTTAATATGGCAAACAATCGAGATAGATACTGCAGGTTATTTTCACCCTTTGATTGTGACCTATGGTGCTTGGTTTTGGGTCGCGGCCACTTATTCTTATCTACTAATGTTTGGGGGATCGCTTGCGATATTTATCGCTTTTATCAGACAAAATGAAGCGTACCGTTGGCAAAACGGCATTATTTTACTGTGCGCCCTAACGCCTTGGTTTGGAAATGCGGTCTATATTTTAGGGTTTAATACCCTAGGAAAATTGGACCTCTCGCCGTTTGGGCTAGGGATTACCGGCGCTCTTCTTTATATTGGGATTTTTCAAAATCGCCTGTTTGACCTTGTACCAGTGGCACGTCGGGTTGTAGTTGAGAACATGAAAGAAGGCATTATTATCCTTGATGTTAATCAGCGCATTGTTGATATGAACCCGGCCGCTAAAAAAATCTTAAATCTCAATTTAAAAAACCTAATTGGGAACCAGATTTCCCAAATTCCGATAATCGAAAGCAAGCTGCAGGATTTTAATGGAGACCATAACAACACATTAATCACTGAAATTGAAATTAACCATCAGCCTGAGACTAAATATTACGAGCTGCATGTTTCTTCTATTTTAAACGATGGGTCAGAATTAAATGGCCAACTTGTTAGCATTCTTGACATCACCCAGCGGAAAGAAGCGGAACGAGCTCAACAGCAGCGAACTAAGACACTTGAAACCCTAAATTCATTATCAAGAGATATTACCTCTTCACTCGATTTGAATATGATCTTAGACACAGTCGTTGAGTCAGCTTCAAAATTGTTAAATGTGACGAGTGCCTATGTAAGTGACTATGACCTTGAAAAGGGAACCATTAAGGTGATTGCTGAATATATGTCGCCAGACGCTTCTGCGTTGGAACAAGAATCTGATCTTAATGTTGTTTATGATTTAGAGGATGATTATGGGGTCTCAATTGATTGGATTAATGATCCTAATAATAAGTTTGTTTCCCATTTTGATGACCCTAACACACCTGAAGAAGAGCGGGCCCATATGGCAAAGTACGGGTGTAAGACGGCTGTTGAAGTTCCTTTGTATGCGAATGGAGAGCTCATTGGTGCCTTAGAGTTATGGGAGAGTCGACATAAGCGGGAATTCTCTAGTGATGAGATCACATTGATTTTGGCAATAGCTCAGCAGGCCGCTTTGGCACTTTACAATGCAACATTGTACGAGAAGGCTTTATCTGCGATTCAGTTTAAATCTCGCTTGATTGCCCAAGTTAATCATGAGCTTCGCACTCCACTATCTGTCATTCTGCTTTATTCTGAGATGTTAGAGGCAGGTGTCTTTGGAACTCTCTCTTCCGATCAATCTTCGACCGTTGGCAAACTTGTGCTTAATACAAATTATTTACATTCACTTGTGGAACAACTTTTGGCACAGGCTGAATTTGAGAACGGAAAGGTTGATTTGAGGAAAGATGAATTTAATCCAACTGAGCTTGTTCGTCAGGTTCAGGATCAATTAAAGATTTTGGCTGAAAATAAAGGCTTAGCCTTAACCAGTGAAACTTCTCCTATGGTTCCAAAGGTCCTGACAGGTGACCGCGAAAAAATATTTCAGGTTTTGGTTAACCTCATTACGAATGCGATTAAATATACAAAGGAAGGATCAGTGCACGTTTCACTATTCCAACCGGAAGCAGGTTTATGGAGTTTCCAAATTTCAGATACCGGAATTGGGATTCCTGAAGCGAGCCATACAGAGATATTTGAGCCCTTCTGGCAGGCTTCTGAAGTAACAACAAAAGAATCGAAAAATGGGGCGGGATTAGGGTTGTCGATCGTGAAACAGCTTGTCAATGTTATGGATGGTCAAATTTCTGTTGAAAGTGAGGTTGGGTTAGGTAGCAAATTCACTGTTACCTTGCCTTATGAGCCATGTAAGATGTTAGTGCAGGAGCCTGTATGAGTAACCTGACCGGAATAAATAATCACACAGCGATCAAACAGTCAAAGGCCTTGGTGATCGAAGACAATGTCGATTTGGCGAATGTGTTTAGCATCGCTTTAAGTGAGGCTGGATTTGATATCGAGATGATTCATGACGGGTCTTTGGCCTTGTCTCACTTAGCTGTTTTTACTCCCAATATTATCGTTTTAGATTTGCATCTACCGCACATTTCGGGAGAAGAGATCTTAAACTACATATTGGGTGAAGATCGATTTGCAAGTACACGTTTAATTATTGCAAGTGCAGATCATCGGTTAGCTACGAGCTTGCAGCAAGATAATATTATTGTCTTAATTAAGCCTGTTAGTTTTAAGCAATTGAGAGAGCTTTCGACTCGTTTAAAAACAACTTTTTAGGCGACTACTCTTCTCCATGATATGATCCCATTTTAGGGTGACTGATTAAAAAAGTACGTATAAATACCCATATTTCTTCTTGTGCTTGCTTGCTAAAATTCGTGACTGTTTGAAAAAGCTGGTAGTTAATAAGGCTCTTCAACGATGTTCTTGATGGTGTAAGCTAAATGGAAGTCCGATAATTCTATCGAATTATTGTAGAGGAAAATCTTATGGTGTGTCCAACGAGCAATGCAGAGCAAAATTTCTCAACTGCTGTCATAGTTGAAGATGAAAAAGTCCTTTCTGAAGCGTACAAATTGGTGTTAGAACGAGTTGGGTATGAGGTAGAAGTGTTTTCAAACGGCCGTGAGGCTCTCGATCACTTTGATACGCATACTCCAAATTTTGTTTTGCTTGATCTTCATCTGCCAGAAGTTAGTGGTGATGCCATCATCGATTCTCTCAAGGCCAACCCTGATTTTGATAACACTCGAATCTTTTTAGCCACGGCCGATTCCCGACTGGGACGCCATAATGAAACGAAAGCTGACGCTGTCCTAATTAAACCGATTGGCCTACAGCTCCTACAGAATTTAGCTTTCAGATATTTGCCCCAGACTTCTTAAATAATTGCTTTTCAAAACAAAAAAGGGTTAGCTCATTTTAATTTGAGCTAACCCTTTTTTTCGTTATGGGCCTACTTATTGAGGACCCCTTTTGGCCAACCATGATCAAAATTGTAGTAAAAGTCCTGCATCGGTTCTCGAAATGCCTCTACGTCTTTTTTGACAGATGTAGTGTCTTCTCCATTGATAAGCACCCGTTTAAAGAATTCAGCAATCGTCGCCATATCGCCTTCCATCATGCCCAAACGGGTTACTTCGATTGTGCCGATACGCAATCCACTTGGCCGATCCCAATCTTCAGGTTTGTCACCCGGTATCAAGTTTTTGTTTGTAATCAGACTGGCCTCCGCTAATTTGTGAGCTACATCTAAGCCGCCACCAAACTCTCGGACATTTGCAATAATCTGGTGGCTTTCAGAATAGCCACGGTCGGCCGCCAGCACCGGAATCCCACATTTTTCTAGCGCTTTCCCAAGAGCTTTTGAGTTTTTAACAATTTGAGCCATATAGATATTGCCATACTCGAGCATTTCAGCTGCTGATACAGCCAATGCCGCAACTCGATTAACCTGATGTGTTGCCGCCAAAACAGGGAAGATCGCCTCTGTTAGTGGTTCTGTTAGGCTCGAGTCATTCCACATCATCATGCCACTCTGCGGCCCGCTAAACGTTTTTCCGGCCGACCCAGTTAGTAAAGACGCTCCTTCTTTTAGAGGGTCTTGGAACTGCCCTCCAGCGATTAAACCGGCCTGATGTGCGCCATCAAAGATGAATTTTGCCCCCCAAGGTTCAATGATTTTGACAATTTCGCGAACTGGTAAAGGGAATAATGTCATCGACATTCCCATTACCACGATTTTTGGCTGAATGCGTTGCGCTTCTTCCTCAAATTTATCAAGATCGACGTCTAGCGTTTGCGGGTCAAAGGGGATATCAAAAATTTCAACCCCACGCGTCCCGGCCGGCCCATCGTGCCGATTGCTGGAGTGTCCGCCAAAGGGTTGTGCGGCTGTCATAACCCGATCTCCAGGCTGGGTGAGTGCGTGATAGAACGCCATATTGCCGATCATGCTGCCCATAAGCCGATGATCAGCGTAGTTACAGCGGAACGCTTTCTTCAGCAGCTCAACGCATAGCGCTTCAACTTCATCGATGTGCTGAGTGCCTGCGAACCAGCGATTGACTCGGCCGATGTGCCCTTCGGCCGCACGTGTGCCGATTTCGGCCGCCAGCATACGGCGCACCGTTGGGCTCGTTGGTGCTTCTGGTGCGAGGAGGTTGATACACCGTTTACCCCGCCATTCTTCATTGCGTGAAACCGCATCGATAACCGCTTGTGCCATTCCCGCTGGACCAGTGACTGAATCTAAAATTGTTCGGGCATTCGCTAGAACGCTTGGATCATGTACTTCGAATTGGGTCATTTTGTCTCCTCTAAAGGTTGATTGTTGATTTTAGATAGGCTTCTAGAGAATTGGAGGCATCGATTAAGTGCTGTTTGAGTAGAGAGACCGCTGTTTGGATGTCTCCAGCTTCGCATGCAGTGAGTAGCGCATAGTGCTCAGCCTGTGATTTTTGTTGGAACGCCATCCCGTCAAGGTACAGAACCAAGTATCGGCCGACGTTGATGTGCAATGTCTCAAGTGTTGAGGTCAGGTGAGGCATATTAGCCGGTTGATATACGGCCGCATGAAACTCCCAGTTGAGCTCGGCCCATTTCGCTGGGTCATCTTCAACGTCTATCACCATGAGCGCACTTTTGGCACGAGCCAAATCTGTTTTGGTCAGATTCGGAATCGCATGCTCCAACGCCATCGTCTCTAATGCGATTCGCATCAGATAGATTTCCTTGGCCTCTTGTGGGGAGAGCGATGTTACAAATGCTCCCCGGTTCGATTTGTAGGTGACTAATCCTTCGGCTTTTAGCTGGGCTAACGCTTCTCGGACTGGAATTTTGCTTACACCTAGATCTCCAGCTAGCTTATCCTGCCGTAAAGGCTGCTGGCTTTTAAGCTGACCGCGCAAAATTTCTCTTCGCAAGTGCTGGGCCACAAGATCGGGTGTATTGCTAAGCGACATCGCCTTTGGGTTAATCGTATTCATAGAGCGATTGTATTATCGTATACGATTTTTTGCAAATAAAAAGCCTTGGAAAATTAAATTCTCCAAGGCTGCTTTCAACTGTGGTTTAAACTATAAAACTCTATGGGACATTATTGATTAGAGGCAGCAAGAGCTGATAGCCAATTGAATCATCGACAAATGTGGCTATGACCGACTTTTCCGCATCAACGGTGACAGCACATGGGTCTATGCCTGTGCATCCGGCACCGCTCCAACCGGTGAATGTCGAGCCACTGTCGGCCGTGGCTGATAGGGTGACAATGGTGCCAAAATCATAGTCGGCCGCGTCTGGTGAGCGACTAATCGAGCCGCTACCACTGCCGCTAATTGCCGTGTTAAGCGCATACTTATTGAGTGTAAATGTGGCTGTTATCGATTTAGCTTCATCGATTGTGACTGTGCAAGCCAGCGCTGTGCCGGTGCATCCGTTATTGCTACACCCATCTCCGATGCATTCGCCCCCGCTCCAGCCGGTAAATGTCGAACCCACGTTGGCGGTTGCCGTGAGTGTCACCATCGTGCCAAAGTCATATTCTGTCGCCATGGGCGATTGAGCCACGCTGCCGGACCCGTTGCCACCTGTATCGACCGTTAGCGGGTATTTATTGAGGGTGAATGTGGCCGTGACTGTTTTAGATGCGTCGAGTGTAATATTGCACAATCGATTGGCTCCGCATCCGCTGCCTGACCAGCCGGTGAAAGTCGAACCCACGTCAGCAATAGCCGAAACGGAGATGATAGTGCCGGGGTCGTACACGGCCGCATCTGGATTTTTGCTAATAGTCCCAGAACCGTTTCCGGCCGAAACTGTTTCAAGCTCATATTTGTCATAGCGGATGTATATAAACTTTAAGCGCCCATTTTGCCTGTCATGATAGCCAATACCCCCTTCATAATCGTCTATGGCCAGTATTTCATTGGGGGACCCAACATTTTCACCATTATCTAAGGCAATCGGAGTCTCCCAGCTTGTCCCGGTTGAATCTTTGGCTTGAGCATAATAAAGGCTATTGACCTGATTTTCCCCATTCCAAAAGCTAACCACAGGTCGGCCGTCGATTACAGTAAGTGAACCATGTGCTGAATCTGAAGCAAAAGAAGCCGGTGCGGGCCAGCTGCTCCCATCGATATCTGTTGCGCGGGTGTAGCGAATACTGCCCGTATTGGGATGAATATAGGCGATTGCAGGGTTTCCGCTGACAATTTCAAGCGACGGGTCTCTGCCGTGTTCTAGGTTGCTGTCAACCGAAATAGGGGCTTTCCAAGCGACTAAGCCATCAGCGTCATTGGCCTGCACATACTTGACTCGCTCTTGTGACCGATATGTAATTGCAGGCAAGCCATTAATAATTTTTGTGTCTACTTCACCCTGAAAATCACCGCTGCCATCAACTTGGACCGGTGTTCCCCAAGAAGATCCATTGGTATCGGTTGCTTGAACATACATAAGGTAAGTAAAGGTCTGATTGTTGATTTCTTCTTCATCCCCATAAACGATTGCCGGTTTTCCATTTACCGTCAGCAAAGCTAGTTTCTCGCCTGCGGTGAGGGCGTTTGGATCAACATCAATAGGCACTCCCCAACTTGTGCCCGCGGTATCATTGGCACGAGTGTATTTGATAGCTCCAAAGTCAGAATAGTAAGCAAGAGCTGGAAGGCCATTAATTTCTGCCAATGTAAATTCGTTATAGCTATCGCTTCCTTGCCCACCAAATAGCTGGATCGGCGTTGACCAGCTCGATCCTGCCTTGTCTAGTGCCTGAACAAAATTAATGGCGCTGTTTCCACCATCAATATAGACAATTGACAGCTTGTCGTTAATAAGTGCCATTGAAAGATATGCTCCGACCGGCCCGCCATCAATTCTAACTTCATCGGCCCAGCTTGTGCCTGCTGTGTTCGTAGCCTGAACATACATCGCTTTGCCCTGTTGGTCGTAATAGGCGACGGCCGGTTCGCCGTTTACAAAGTCGAGCGTGACATTGTTAATGTCTGAGTCTGGGATGTTGGCCGCAAGCGTAATCGTCCAGCTTGAACCGGCCGCATCGCTGGCCGTACTGAAACGCAGATCGTTTCCACGGCTACCAAAAGCGATAGCTGGTTTTCCATTCGCCTCGGCTAATGATAAAGAAACCGATTGGCTGTCCATATTGTTTTCAGCAACGACTGGACTATTCCATGCATTCCCATCTGCATCATTGGCTCTCGAATATTTCAGTTCTCTTGTGAAGAAATTAAAGTAGGCGATTGCCGGTTGGCCATCGATGACGGCTAAGCTGGTATATGCGCCTGAATTATTTGTCGTTGCAATGGTAACGGGGGCGTTATTCCAGCTGCTACCTGTAGAGTCACTTGCTTGTATATACATCGCCCGCTTGGTTGTTTGGTCATAATAAGCGATAGCGGGTTTGCCATTGACGGCAGCGAGCGAACTGTATGACCCCGGAGATCCTGTGCTTTGGACAGTCACAGGTGAACCCCAGGTTCCCCCGTCTGAATCTGAGGCACGCACATACAGCAGGTCACGATTGGTGATATCGTAATAGCTAATAGCTGGATGTCCATCAATGACCGTCAGTGAATTGTAAAACCCCACATTATTACTACTACTATGGACCAGTGTGGGACTGTTCCAGTTATCTCCATCTGCATCGGCCGCAATTATGTAATAAAGATCATTGCTATTATTTGTACTAGGGAGGCTTTTCATATAGCTGATGGCGGGTTTGCCATTGACGGCGGCTAGGGAAATGTATGAAGCGTATTCACCTTCTGCGATTAGGATCGGCGTGCTCCATCCCTCTCCTTCAGCATCTGTGGCGCGTGAGTATAAGATGCCTTTGAGGGGCTCGCTGTAGTAGGCGACGGCCGACCGCCCATTGATCGTCGCTGAGCTGATATTCCAGCCAACATCCCCTCCGTTGTCTTCAATGACGACCGTATGGCTGTAACTGATAGATGGGGGTTGGATCACTGCTGATGCGGCCGTTAACTCTGTCGCACTTGCTGACTGCTGGCTTGCGATAACGGTTGGGACAAACAGTGTGCTGAGTAAGACTGCCCCCAGCATAAGGCAGATGGTTAATAAAATTATCTTAAAAGGTCTTGAACTATTTTTAGGGTAAGACATAAAAAACTCCAATCAATTTAGGTTTCAAACTGACAGTTCATCTTTAGAGAAACTGTTCAGTCTGCCAGTCTAAAAAATGATTGGAGTGGTTTTTGCCATCGTTTTGCCATGTTTATTGGCACAGGAAGGCAGCAGTACCTTTTTATAGGTTGAAAGAGGCTACAAAAAAATTGCGAACGGCTGGGTCTTCGATCTGCTGGCTCTGCTGCTTCAGGTAACTTAAAGCTTTTTGCTTATAGCGGGCTGCATTTTTTTCGTCACCCAATGATTCTAATACTGAGACGGAGATTTGTAGAACATCCATCACGTCATCTAGCCCATCGACACCCTGCTCAAGGTAGGCAAGCCCGGCCGTCAGATGTTTTTTAGCCAAGCTGTTCTTTTGTTGTAGGCTGGCGACTTGGGCTAAATAAATACTAGTTGCTGCTAGCAAATGCTGCTGATCTTTTTCTTGCCATAGCTTGTATGCAAACGTTAATCGACTTTCGGCCGCATCTAGCCGGTTTAGCTGGCTGAGTGCAAACCCCTGCTCCATCGCGGCCTCCCCGGCCGTTTGCTCACGTTCCAGCTCTTGAGCCAATTCAAAGGCTTCGTCTGCGGTTTTTAACGCTTTTGTGAAATCATTTCGGACACGCCATAGCCATGAATCAAGCAGTTTGAACAAGCTCTGTCGATAGCGCATGCCGCTAACTTTGCTAAGTTGAAGCCCTTGCTTGATATAGCTGGTCGCCATTTCAATATCTTTTTGCGTAACAGCGACAACTGCTAAATTGAGAAACGACTGCCCTTGCCCCTCCTGGTCATTTAGGGACTGGCGGTGCTCCAATGCCTGTTTGTGCAAATTAATTGCTCGTTTCCATTGCCCTTTTTTAAGAGCCAAGACTCCCATGTTGTTGAGCAGGTGTGCCGCTTCTCCTTGATTACCGAGTAAGCGAAAACGTTCATAGGCTAAATCATAGTAAAGCGATGCTGAACTAAAACGACCAAGTTCGATTGAAAGTACCCCTAGTTTTTTGTAGATGCTTGCTATCTCACCTGTATTCACTTGGCTGGCAGCCTGCTCATGCATTTCACGTGCTTGATCAACTAACTCAAACGCCCCCTGATAATCCCCATGGAAATAGTAGACATAGCTGAGACTAACGCATGCTTGGGCCTTAAATTCAATATCTTCAGAACTCGAACTCGCAGTACGAATTGTTTCAGCGATTTCAAGCGCCATGCTAGGCTGGCTGTTACGCATATAAAGTTCAACTAAATTCACGCAGCATCTAAACTCGACCATATGAAGATCAACATCGGCCGCGAGTTGCCGCCCTTTTTGGAAATGTTCTAATGCAGCATCTGCTCCATTTTTCCGCTTGCTAATCAGGCCAAGACAGAAATAGAGGCGGGCTTCGGCCGTTCGATTGTTGGCATCTATAGCCAAGCCTAGCGTTTGTTCAACCCAATTTAAAGCTTCCTGTGCTCGGCTGCGGTCAACCAAATAAGGTGTGTGATCAAACAAAATTCGGGAAACCGATTCAACTATTTCCTGTCCTAACCCATATTCGATGATGGCTTCGATATTGAGCCGTTCACCGTCGAGGGCTTGGAAATCATTTGCGTTTTGCTGGCATGTGCTAACGGCAATATCTAGTATGCCTGTCTTTACCGCTGGTGGAAGCGACTGCCTTGGATTATTGACTACGACATAGTCATGAATGAGTGGATGCAGCCCGTATCGATCTGTTTCAACAATTTCAAGCAGGCCGCTGTCGACCAATCCATATAAGCTTTCGGCCGAGCCTGCGCATAGCGACAGGGCCGCCGCCTGACTAAAGCTATTTGGTTTAGGTGCAAAAAAAGTCAGATTAGAGAGGTGCTGTAGCATATCGGCCGACAGAGCGGTCGTGCTTAACCCAATTACCGCAGCCAAATTAATCTGCTCTGTTCTAGGTCCAAAGGGAGTGCTATCCAGTTTCAAATCTAGGCGCGTTTGGCTTTCAGTTAAACGTGCTAAAGCACCCTTCAATCTTGTCATCTGCCCGCGATACCCATGTTTTTGCAGATATTTTCCAAAAATGATCAATGCCAGCGGTAGCCCGCCCGTTTGTGAATAAAGCAGGTCTAAATCAACGGCCGATTGCGTTCCAAGCTCGGGTGCTAATGCTTTTAAAATTTGCTGACTGTTCTGGTTTGATAACTCTTCAATTGAAACCACGGCCGGACCTGCTAGCGTTAGGGCGATATCAAGCTGACGGGTTGTCACCAGATGAGCCGCTTGACGGCCGCCTATGCAAAACAGATGCGCCGCTTCAATATCCCAAACGTCATCGATCACAATTAAAAGTTTTTGATCAGCAATCTGCTGTTGAATGTGTTCAGAAATTTCTGTGGGATTGTCTTTTTGCTCGATATCATCCAGGGAAATACCAACTTTTTGTGCCAAACTTAGTAGCAAAGCCGATAAATTAGGATCTGGCCCAATCCCAACCCAGAGAACACCATCGCTAAAGCGCTCTCCAACATGGGTCAATTGCGCCATCATAAGCGCGGCCGTCGATTTGCCAACGCCGGGTAAACCATGCAAAGCGATCAGCGGCTTTTGCTCGTTGAGCAGTCCGTGGGTAATTTGCTGGATGGTTTGCTCACGACCGATAATTGGATGGTTGGGTGGAATTGGGGGTTCAAACTGCCTGTATTTTGCGGTTGTTGGGTTTTTCTCTACGCTTGAAGGTCTTGAACTTTGAATAGTGGTTTGAGTCTGGCTTTCGGCCTGCTGCAAGGCAGCAATGATTTCGCCTAGCCCAAGATTCAGCTCACGATAAAATGTACGAGATGAAATACTCAAGTGAACCATGATCCACTCAGGCAGGCGGCCGTAGCAATATCGCTCGGTGATGATTAAGTAGGCCCGCCATTCTCGTTTGAGGGGTTGCGGCTCCGTCCCGTCTGGCCGGAGGGTTTGGATTGCGTTGTTTAGCTGCTCTTTAAGGGCGAGTCCGCGATTGATGAGCGTGTCAACTTGGGTCGATCTGTTTAGGCTGTCTGTAACCGCCGTTAAATTTGCCAACGTTGTTTGCCCCAATTTGGCAGGGAAATCCCATAGATTCAGGGCTTGGCGTACGCTTCTGAGGGTTATTTCAAGTTCGATTTCAGCGGCCGGAAGATGACTCATCGATTAGATTTTAAGTTTACGGAGACAATAATTCAAAAAAACTATGTTAAAAAACGAAGATATTACTTTAAGAAAAGCGGTAGATAGTGATTTGCACCCTCTGTGGGAGTCGATTTACAAGGACATGGAATGGAAAAAATTTGATGGCCCTTACTATGACTTTAAACAAGAGAATTTAGAAGAATTTCGTGACGGGTTTTTTAGCCGATTGAAACGAGGTGGTCGATTTCTTCTAATCGATTTTGGAGGGGAGCCAATTGGGCTCGTTTCTTATTATTGGGAAGATGAGAAAACCCGCTGGATGGAAGCCGGTATCGTTTTACATTCGCCTGAAAAGTGGGGCAAAGGGATCGGCCGAAAGGCGCTAATCCCATGGATCACTCACCTTTTTGATACGTTTGAACTCGAACGGGTCGGCATGACAACTTGGTCTGGCAATCCTAGAATGATCGCCTGTGGTAAAGCAATCGGGTTTCAAGTTGAGGGAGTGTTGCGCAAAGTACGCTATCACAATGGAGAGTACTACGACTCGGTTAAACTAGGCGTATTGCGCTCAGAATGGGATGAGCTTCACCGAAATGGGTAGCCAGTATTCGGTTTGCGTTGGCCACGTATCGAATACTGACTATCCCCTACAGGCATTAATTTAGCCGCGATTTGCGTTTAAAAAGTCGAGAATCAACCCTTCTAACCCGGTATAGACCCCAAACATACGCGTGCCGTGAGCAGAGCCATCTTGAATTTCGGCCATCGAGCTGTCTGGATTTAGCTCGTTCAACTGAGTCACTGAGTCGGCCGCATACCCGTCTTGGGTCATGGCTACAAGTAGCACCGGCCGGTCAATCGATTCGATGACATCGTCAGTTTTTACTTCGCGATAGTTTAAGCCGGGGGAAAGCAGGACGACCGCCTTAACTGAAGGTGCATTGGCAGCCGTACGCAAAGCTAAGTTCCCGCCAATACTTGCCCCAATGATCATGCTATTCTCACCGTCAACTTCTGGTTGAGACGTGAACCACTCCCACACCATGATTAGATCTTCTTCTGCTAAAGCCCAATCTACGGCCGAGACACTGTCACCATGTCCGCGCAAATCAAGCGACAGCGTTGCATACCCTTGCTGAACGAGCTGTTGATCAAAGCCGGTATCCGCCCAATCTGACCGCTTGCCACCCAGCATGTGTAATAAGAGAACCCCTGGCTGTGGTGAATTAAACCCGTTTGTACTCAAGGTGCCATACAGAGCGAACTCACCCCGCATCGGAATAATGACTTCACGCGAGGTCGATGAAGCATCGGCAACCTCGGCCGCCGGTTCCGGGTATCCCGATTCAGTGACGAGTTGGCCACTTTCTGGGTCAGGATAAGAATCAATCGCCTGCACAGGGACAATCACATCAGGTGTTGGGTAATCCTGCGGGATGGGTTCAGGCGTAGGTTGGATCGGCTCTACGGCTACTTCTTCAGCTACTTCGGCTATTTCAGGAGCCGCGGTAGAGGCCGCATTTGTTGATTGGGCAACCTGTTCAACAACCGACTCTTCCACAGCCGGTTCAGGATCAATCTCGGGGGGAGATGTGCAGGCAGCTAATGCTAAGAAAGAAAAAATCGAAATAAGTGCTAGGAAAATAAATTGTTTGGTTTTCATAATTTTATAAAGGATTCCAAGTAAGTGTACGTCGCCATTTGAGCGGCAAATGCTCACGAATGTTGAGCCACGCCATTAGGCCATATCCGGCCATGCAGTAGCCCATCAGAAAAA
Source organism: Anaerolineae bacterium (assembly GCA_045105475.1). Taxonomy (GTDB): domain Bacteria; phylum Chloroflexota; class Anaerolineae; order Promineifilales; family Promineifilaceae; genus WTJY01. Next base: position 2,491 of record JBGCDP010000202.1, on the reverse strand, counting down.
TCGGTGCGTAATTACGGGTGATTAATGCCAGAACAACGCCGATTAGACCATAAAGCGACAGTCCTAATTCTATCAGTACGATCCAATCAAACGGCAACTGATAGCTATCTTCTCCTTTCTTTTTCATTTTTCCACTGCTGAGTGCAGCTTGTTCCCCTTTGGGTGTGCGTACAAATCTGTGGGTTTTTTGTGTAAAAATTTCGATGAGTGCACGGGTGATCATTGAGCCAAGCCCTAATGACACAAGCATGAGGGTTGGAAAGTGGCGCAGTCGCCTACGCCAGTCAGGATAGATAAGCTGCTGGCTAATCACAAATAGGACCGGCTGGCCCAATCCCAGCAGGCTAAACAGGAAAAACTTCGGTGAGAGGACTGTCCCCATGAGCATAAATGGAATTTGAGATAGGATGATGATAATCAGAAATGGGTGGGCCAGGTAGCCTGACATCGTAATCAGGGCATAAATTCGGCCGATGAGCGAGTGGGTGCTGTCGGTCAAGATCTTCCAGCCGTATTTGAGCAAACACTGCAAACTGCCTTTGGCCCACCGCGCCTGCTGGTTTTTATACGCTGAAACGCTCGTTGGCAATTCGCCCGGCGTGACAACGTCTGGCAGAAAGGTGAAATCCCACCCTTGTAAGATGGCACGGGTGCTGAGGCACAGGTCTTCGCAGACCGTCTCGTCTTGCCAGCCGCCGGACTCAACCACACATGACTTACGCCAAATTCCGGCCGTGCCGTTGAACTTCGGATAAAAGTCGGCCCGGTGGCGTACCGTTTGTTCGATGACAAAATGTTTGTCCATCGCCATCGCTTGAGCGGCCGTCAAAAACGAGTTTTGATCATTTAAATGCCCCCAGCGGGTCTGAACCATGCCCAAATTGGTATCGGCTATGAAGTAAGGGATCGTGTTTTTTAGAAAATCGGCCGGAGGTTGAAAGTCCGCATCAAAGATCGCGATGAATTCACCCGTAGCATGCTCAATGGCTGCATCCAATGCCCCGGCTTTATATCCGGTGCGATTTTGCCGAAGCACATGTTCGATCTGAACCCCGTTTTTCTGGTGCTGCTTGATTAAATGGGCGGCAATCGATTGGGTTGTGTCGGTTGAGTCGTCAACGACTTGAATATGCAGTTTTTCGGTCGGATAGTCGAGATTGACGGCCGCGTCAATGAGGCGTTTGATGACATATTGCTCGTTAAAGACTGGCAGCTGAATGGTGACATTTGGTAGTTCATTGCTCTGTGGCAAGGCAGGCTTGATCGGCCGATTGTCCCGATGTAGCCAGTAATACCACAGGGTGATATACCCTAAAAATCCAAAAGTACCTAACCCCATCAATGCCAAAATGTAGATGGTTAATAAAATATTTGTCATAGTTTCTGATTGCAAATGGCAAGGGGCAAACGCCAGTTTCTAAATCAAGCCTCTCTACTTTCTATCTTTTTCAGCTGCTTATTAAACTTCCCTCTTGGGAGTAAAACTTTGTGCTCACAGCCTTGGCAGACCAAACCTATATCGACCCCGAGGCGCACAACTTTCCAAGTAAAGCTGCCGCACGGGTGTTTTTTGCGCAGGCGGACAATATCATCCATTTTTATTTCAGGGATTGGTCGGTTCATATCGATTAATTTAAAGCTTTAATTGGAGAATTCAAGGTTGGGGAAGCTGGCCGCTGGATTATAACGCTATGACGGCCGCAAATACACAATTCTTAATCAATTAAAAATAAGAACCCCTAGTTGGCTAAAGGTGAATTCAGTTTGAGGCGGTTATAATGCAGCTGTATTTAATACGTTTACGTTAGAAAAAACACTCACTAAGGAACACAATGTTACTAAACATTTTTCAGCAAGGGTTAGACCCCTATCAATTATTTATCGCGGTTCTCTCAGTTTTGGTTGTGGCGATTACCGCTTTTGCCTACCATGAATTTGCTCACGCTTATGTCGCTGATCGCTTAGGCGACCCAACCCCGCGCGAAAACGGCCGGATGACGCTAAATCCATTTCCACATTTAAGCTTAGTCGGTATGATATTGCTGCTATTTATCGGCTTTGGCTGGGCAACAACGCCCATCAACCCGAGCAAGCTTCGTGGAGATATCCGCCGTTCGATGGCGCTTGTTTCGATTGCTGGCCCTCTAGCTAACTTGTTGATGGCCCTACTTTTTGCGATTCCGTACCAGCTGGTGAATGCCGGAATTCTAGACGCTCAAGCCTTTGAGTTTAGCGATTTCAGGTTTTTCTTTCAGATGGGCCTCCTTATCAATGTGATTTTGTTTGTTTTTAACTTGCTGCCGATTCCACCACTTGATGGGTTTACAATTCTCGTTGGGATTGTACCAGAGCCATTATCCCGTCCGCTGATCGCCCTACGACAATCTGGTTACACCTCTTTTATCTTTTTAGCCGTCATTTTTCTTCTTCCCATGTTGGGGTATGATGTTTTCGGTGTGATATTTGCAGTCGTTGACCCAATCATAAACTT
>JBGCDP010000201.1:0-12346 GCA_045105475.1 Anaerolineae bacterium | reverse complement strand
CTGGGCATGCAGTCGCATCATTGTGAAAGATGGGGCTAAAAAACTCACCATCGATGCGCTTTGCCAAGAGCTGAAAATGACAAAAGGATCGTTTTACCATCACTTCAAAGGGATGGACGATTTTGTCGATGCGTTCTTGATGTTTTTTGAGCAAGAAGGGACGCTGCAGATTATCGAAACGGTTGAACAACAGCCGACACCCCAAGCTAAATTGCGTAAGCTAATTGAACTTTCGACTGAATATGCACCGGAATTAGAGTCTAGTGTGCGGGCATGGGCGTTGCAAGACGGCCGAGTGCGAGCCGTTTTTGAGCGGGTAGATCAACAGAGGTTGGAATATTTGACACATATCTGGCGGCCGCTGGTGGCCGATGATGCAACGGCTCTCGTTCGTGCGCAGATGATGTATACGATTTTGATCGGGAGTAATCATGTTCTCCCACCCATCGAGCAGAAAGAAATACGAGCGGTGTTTGCCGCTTATTTGGAGGCTTTCCAATTATGACCGTTTTAGAAACAAATCAGACTAAAGACGTTTGGCGACAGGTTCCAGAAATAGCTGAGCTTGTGGCTGATGCTGACCACTTAGATGTGAAAACGTTTGAAGGGGAGGTCAACTTACGCGAGTTCTTGGCCAATATGCTTTCGTATTACCCCGGCTGGATTAGATCTTTATACCGAGTACGCTGGTTTTTTGTCCGCATGCTCGGTATGAAACAGACGGGTGTTCCGCAAATGGAAAAAATTCGGCCGGAAGATTTACATTTTACGGCTGGCGAAAGCGCTGGCTTTTTTGAGGTCAAAGCGGCCGCAGAAGGCCATTTTTATATGGCTGGGGCAACTGAATCTCACCTGACCGCCCATCTTGGCGTGGTGCGTGAACCGCTCTCGGCCGGAGCCAGTCGATATCATGTGTTGACCATCGTGCATTACCACAGCTGGGCTGGCCCAGTCTACTTTAATGTGATCCGGCCGTTTCACCACTTGGTTGTCAACCAAATGGGTAAAGCCGGTATTGGAGGAAAATCATGAAAAAATACTTTGGGAAGGAATACGCGGGTGAGTGGATGATCGCAACTGCTGGATTGCATACGGTTATCGGCCTGTTGGTCGGCACGACTCAGTTTGCCGCCATCGCTAAAAGTGGGTTTTTCAACGCGATTGATCCACATTTTGACCGGATGGCGATTTTTTGGTTTTTGTCTTATGGTTTTTTACTGTTGCTGATCGGTGGCATGATGCGCTGGGCGCAACAGCAAACCGGCCGACAACCGTCGTGGTTGGCTTGGTTTTTGTGGGGAATGGCGATTCCAAGCGTCATTTTGATGCCGCTTTCAGGGTTGTGGCTCCTATTTCCACTGGGCTGGTTGGCTTATGATCCGACCCCACCTGTTCAAGAATTTGCTTAAAAGAGGCCGAAGGCCGTTGCTAATAGTCATGCCCTTCAGGGCATCGGCGAAAAAGAAATAGCGAGACATCTGTTTACATAGATGTCTCGCCTGATCCCGATTACAGGCCATGCATTTCTAAGAAAATTTCGAAGATACGAGGTCCTGCAAGAAAGCCTAACGCTATGATTCCGATAACAAGCCCGATTGCTACGATTCGTTTGCCGTTGTTCTTTGAATTCATTTGATTATTTCTCCCTATTTATTCGTAAGAAATGATTTCGCGTACCGTAAGCCGAGTGGCGGTCCATGCGGGGTAAAAACTCGCACCGATACTGATTAGCATGATGAGGGCGAGCCAAATGAGGGTCGTTTGCCCTGAGAATACATTTTCTAGATCGCTGCGAATAAAGAGCCATCCGGCCAGATTGCCAAGGGTTGAGCTTAACGGCCGGGCGATGATTACCGCCGCGACCCAACTCAACAGCCCCATCACAATCCCTTCGACCATCACTACCTGTAACACCGTGCCGGTTGACCCACCAATGGCTCGCATCACCCCAATCTCCCGTGCTCGTTCCATTACATTGATGCTGATCACCGACGTGAGCGCAAGGCCACCGACGGCCGCGATAAGTACCGCCATCATTCCCAGAAATGAGATAATGACGACAAGGTGATCTTCTAAAATTTGGCGCCGTGTGGTGCTCGCCTGAAAGTCGGCCGGGCGTAAATTCGCATCTGCAAACGCTTGTTCGAGCTTAACCGTCATCGCTGCTTGCGCTTCAACGCTGTGATCGTCAGTTACAATGCGTGCAGACGTTGTTGTCCCTGCAGCTCCCATCACCTGATTGAAATAATCTAAGTTGACATAGGCTGAAGCCGGAATGCCTAAGCCACGCCGGGGGGCACCCACTTCTTGAACCACACCGACCACTTGCCATTCTGTCGGTTCACCGTTGATCCGCAAGGTGACTGTGTCACCAGATTGAATGCTGGCGTGGTCGTCGTATAACAGCTCATGGTTGATCACAATCGCGTTGGTATCGCCTGGCTCTAACCAGCGTCCTTCAATAAGCGGGTAATTGATCAGATCGGTTTGGGCAGGCACGGCCGATAGGTTAAAGCGCAAGCCGTCTGCTCCGTTAGTTAGCTCTTCGACCACAACGGCGCTGTTCCAACTTTCGACTTCTACCACACCAGGTACGGCTTGAATCACTGCTTCGAGTTGGTCTATGCTGACCGGCTCTGAAAAATCGAGCTTAAAATCATATTTGCGTGCCGCAAAAGAGACGGCGATGGTGTTGAGCCACGATCGGTTGATGTTGATTGAGCTCATGAAAGTAGCACCACCAACGGCCAAGATCGATACGACCAAAACCATGCGGGTGCGACGGCGAAATGTGTTGCGCAAGCTGAGCATGAGCGGCCGACTTAGCCCCTGAACATTGGCGACTGTCTCATCCAGCTTGCCGGAGCCAAACTGCCCCTGCATGCCGGTATCCCCAATCGCTTCACGTACTGACAGGCGGCTCCCCCGGATGATTGGCACGGCCGCAGCCAGCAGAGGGACCGTTAGCCCGATGATGGCTTCGGTGACGAACACCCATATTGGGATTCGATTGTCAATAATGTCAAAGTTCAGTAGCTGAGCGATAAAGGCTGAAAAGCCACGCCCGGCCGAAATCGAAAGGGGGAGGCCGATGACCAACGCGACTGTTCCAAAAATTAGAACCAGCCCGAAATAGATCGATGAGATCTGCCGCGTCCGGCCCCCTATCGCTTTCATTGCACCGATCTGACGCATTTGCTGTTGCAGTAGCGCGGCGATAATCGTTGCGACTAAGATGGCACTCAAAACGAGTGTAAGTGCACCAAACGCCTGTAGTAAAAACAGGAGCGACTGCATCTGATCGGTGTGAGGGTGGACGCCGGGGGTTGGGACGATGACGGCCGAAACTGGGTTCCCTTCGTTCTCAACAAAAGCTAGGACCTCTTGAGCCACCACATCGTTATATGCCTGGTTGAGCGGATCGTCGGCCGTCAAAATATGGAGTTCATTGAAGCTATCTGTTTCACCTAGAAGCAACAAGGTTTCGGCCGAGATATAGCCATACTCGATCCCATCTTGCCATCCGGGCGCTTGCGCCGGATCATGCACGATGCCTCTCACCGTCACCGGGTAGCCATCTAGGGTTGAAGCTGGGGTACGCAATAACAACGCGTTGCCCAACTCAATTTCTTTGATCGATTTGGATGATCGCTCGAGCAAAATCTCACCGGCGGCCGGAGGCCAAACGCCTTGCTCTAGCTCGAAGGTTGAGATCTGCAAATTGTTGAAATCGTCGATGACCATGAGCTTGAGCGGCAGCCATGCTTCGGAGCCGATTTGGACTCTGGCTCGAATGGTGCGACGCAGGTCGGCAATCTCTACGGCCGGTAATGCCTCAACCCTTTCTGCGAGTTCTCGATCGACACTAGGCATGAACAGTTTGGCAGATGCGGGTGTTGTCCCCATATAGTTGGCGTCAATCTCACGTTCAAGAATGGCGTAGGTGATCAAAACTGATCCAGCTCCAAAAATGCCGATGGCTATCGCCAAGATCGCCATGAAACTGCGCCCTTCGTTGATCCAAATATCTCCCCATATTTTTCGGAAGCGTAGATTGTCCATTAAGCCACCTCCAGAATGTGTGGACCAACCCCTTTGCTCGGCCTGTTCGGCAGAATCGAATCATCGATAATGACCCCATCGGCCAATGTGACGGTGCGTGAGACCCATCGGGTGACATCCCGTTCGTGGGTCACCATAAGCACCGTTTTGCCGTTTTCGGCCAGACTTTGGAATAAAGCCAACGTCCCATCGGCCGTGGCAGAATCGAGATTGCCGGTCGGCTCATCCGCAACGATGACTGGAGGGTCGTTGGCCAGAGAACGGGCAATCGCTACCCGCTGCTGCTGTCCGCCAGAGAGCAAGGCGGGCAGTTTGTTCGCCTGATCGGCGATGCCAACCTGATCTAGCAAGGCGATGGCTCGGGCTTTTCGCTCACGTTTTGGATAGGTTTTGCAAAAATCCATCGGCAACATGATGTTTTCAGCTATGGTAAGGGTCGGCAGGAGCTGGAAGAATTGAAAGACCATGCCGACGTTTGTGCCCCGCCAAATGGCGCTTTGGTTTTGACTGAGCCTATGTACGGCCGATCCTGCGACATAAACCTCACCGGAGCTGGGGGTGTCGATGCCGGTTAGCATGTTGAGCAGGGTTGATTTCCCACTGCCCGACTTGCCGACGATGGCGACAAACTCACCATATTCAACTTGCAGGTCGATGTCGGTGAGGGCGGTAAACAGCCCGGCCGGGACTTCAAATTGTTTGGTGACCCGGCGTAGATCGATAGCAAATTCGTTGGTCGGCCGTTCAAGCGTATTGTCTGTTCCGGTGCCGTGCATCGCTTTAAAATGTTTTTGAATCGACATCGTTAATGCTCCTTTTTGTCTGAACTTTTCCATAGCCACGAAACGAGTTTGTACACCCCGCCTCCACCTAACATAAAAAGCCCTCCGAAGGCTGCGATGTGCGCCAGTAAAATCGCCGTGCCACCGATGACAAATACAGCGAAGCCATTTTCACTGACTAAAATAAAAGAGAGGCCACCCAACGTAAGGAGCAGTGCCAGCAACATGAGGTGTCTGCCCCACATCGATTGTTGTTGATTGTTTTGGTTCATATCTTTGTTCCTGTGTTTTTCCTGTTGAAGGTTTCATGTCAAATTGCATATGTGATTCCAGAATAAGGGAGCAAAGAAGGTAGGTCACTAAGCAGGGGGAGGGTTTCATTCAGTAGTGAACAAATCGGCTAGATTGTTCAGAAACAGCTGTCGGGTGGCGTGGTAAACTTTGGTTTCAACTAGGCAAATTCAACCAGGCAAGTAGAGAAATGATTCGGCACACTCCCATTATTTCTTGAGGCGATGAGGCAACTGATGGCAGAACAAAAACTTGATCGGCGAGTGCAACGAACCCGAGCCTTGCTCAATAGTGCTCTGATGATACTTGTCCGAGAAAAAGGGTACGACAATGTCACGATTGAAGACATTACTGAGCGAGCCAACCTCGGCCGGACCACTTTTTACCTGCATTACCAGAGTAAAGATGATCTGTTTTTAGACCATCACTCTAACTTTGCCTCCCATACCACCATGGATAAGATCAGCCGGAACCAGCTGATCGGGGTTGACCCGATGCCTGAATTGGCCGACTTTCTGGAACAGATGGAAGGAGGGAAAGAGATGATATTGACGATATTTAATAGTAAAGATCGCAATATCATCTTTCACAATGTGATAGCTCAGGTTAAAGATAATTTAGGTGCGAGTTTAGAGCAGGCTTTTCCAGGCTGTGTAGCGAATCTCCCTTTAGACTATTTGACGCACTATTTAGCCATTAGCCAAATCTCGATTGTTGAATGGTGGTTGAAGAATCGCACAGGGTATGATCCGGCCGAGGTCGCGAAGATGTTGCAGGCATGTATGGCTTCGATTGTACGAGACGCATACGGCGTGCAAAAATAATCTTTCCTGCACGCCGTCACTTGTTTGATTAGATGCTATTTAGCCTAGTGAGCCACTTGCTTAACCCAATCTGGATACCGTTCCCCATTGTCGGGTGAAACAACCACAACGTGTGGCGCTTTGCTTCGCTCCGCTTGGGTCATGATGGCGGCCGTGGTTGGTCCGACGATAAAGCCATCATTTTCTGCGTAGATGGTTCTCGCCAATTCGACAACGGTGTCGGGATCAGCGTTATACATATTTGTCCGGCCGATGGCGTCTAAGTCAGCGATGGGGGGCTTAGAGATCCACGCTAAATTGCGCATCCCTTCAACCCGTTTTTCCCGATCTAAAGTGTTTTGCACCACACGTAAATCTACGCCGCTGCCGTGTAACGCATGGGCAAAACCGGTTGAGGTGCCACCAGAGCCAAAACCGACCCAAACTTCACTAGCATTAGGGACTTGGCGTAAAAGCTCTGGCCCCGTAAATTCAAGATGTGCACGCCAGTTGTTGTCGTTGGTGAATTGGCTGGGCCAGAAATACCGGCCGGGGTTTTCCTCGACGATGGCCGACAACATTTTTGTCGCCTCGTCTGTTCCGCCATCTGCAAAAAAGAGATGTGCGCCATAACCGGACAAAATCTGCCGCTTTTGTGCGCTCAATGTTTTGGGGCTGTAGTTGTGATACTCAATCCCTAATTCGCTACATACCCAAGCCAAACCAATGCCTGTATTTCCTGAGGTCGATTCCGCCACAACGGTGCCGGGTGTAACCAAATTACTTTTGATCGCATGAAAGAGCATGTTTAAGGCTGGCCGGTCTTTAATACTTCCGGCCGGATTTTTTCCTTCCTCTTTCATCAAAAGCTGCTTGTTGTCATCAATTCGTATCTTATGGATCGGGGTATTCCCAATTAAAGAGACGAGTTTGTTTACTCTTTTATCTAAATTATCGCTTTGCATTGTTTCTCTTAAACACCGTTAAAAATCAATAATAGTGGGTTAGGTGTGGGATGTGAGACTTTACTGGATGGACCAGTAGAATCATATTAATTTGAGGGTTTTGAGAGGCGATAACTTACAGCATCTTATCTATATTAAATGTTGTTAAAGCTAGGTTTTGCGGGCGACAAGCCATAGTTCAGAGAAAGCTTCGTTGTGGATCGCTGTCTCAACCAGTTCAAACTGACTTTCTGTGATCATTTGCTTTAATCCGGCCGTTGTTAGGTCAGATACGGTGGGGGCAACGCCAACTTTGCTCATGATATTGATCGTTGCTCTGAGCAGTTTACGCCGTTCGCCTAAGCAGGGGGTTGTTGAAATAAGCAGGCCACCGGGCGGGAGTAAATCAGTGAGGCGATCTAAGATTGCTGGCAGATCATCGACTAGGTGTAAAACGTTGAGCGCAACCACGGCCGAATAGCGGTATTTTTCGATGCTTTCGTCAAATAGATCGGCATGGCTAAAGGATGCATTCTGGTGCCGTCGACCTTGTAACTTCTTCTTTGCCAAATCAATCATCCTGCCGGAGGTGTCGATGCCGTGTAGGTAGGTAATGTCGGCCGCAATGTCTAAGCTGAACTCCCCCGAAGCACATCCGAAATCAAGGACAACATCAGAAGATTTGAGATGTCGCTTAATCTCGAAAAGGGTTTTGCTATATTCATCCCCTTTTTTGATTTTGTCATCATATGATTCTGCGCGACTATCCCAAAAATTATCCGTTTGCCTCATTGTGTTTTCCTTCATCTTCAGTTTTCAGCAATTGAAATTACAACTTTACCGCGTGCGTGACCTTCCTCAAGGTAGCTTATCGCTTTAGGCAGTTGTTCAAAAGGGTAAGATTGATCTTGAATGGTTCTGACGTCTCCTTTTTCAAGCAGCTGTGCCATAACGACCAAATCTTCTTGATTGGTCTGGGCGCTCATGAGTGTAATTTTTTTTCCGTAGCGTCTTGAAATCAATCGGCCGAACAAGCCCACTCGAATCATCAGGCTCATTGAAAAGCCGATCACAATGCAGATTCCACCAGGCTTCAAGACTCGCATGTATTCAGGAATTGTTCGACTTCCTGCATTATCAAGGATGAGATCATACAAGTCACCGGTTTGTACGAAATTTTCTTGCGTGTAGTCAATCACGCGGTCGGCCCCAATGGCACGAGTTTGCTCGACATTGCGTGTGCTGCATACACCTGTAACAGTTGCGCCCATCGATTTTGCTAGCTGTACGGCGTAGGTACCGACACCGCCTGAAGCGCCGTTGATCAGCACTTTTTGCCCCGCTTTAAGTTTGCCTGTGTCACGCAACCCTTGCAGAGCGGTGAATGCCGCAATCGGAACCCCGGCCGCATCTTCATATGAAACGTTTGCCGGTTTATGTGCGAAGTATTTCTCAGCCGCGCAGACGTATTCAGCAAATGCACCTTCGCAACTGCCGTAGACGCTGTCACCCGGTTTGAACTGCTTCACGTTTCGGCCGACTGCTTCAACTTCCCCTGCGAAGTCACGCCCCAAGCGAGTTACTTTTGGCTTAAAGAAACCGGCCATCAGACGCATAAAATAGGGGGTGCCACGCATAAAGTGCCAGTCGAGCGGATTCACAGAGACAGCATGATTTTTTACCAGCACCTCGTCATCCTTTGGAGTCGGTTTATTCACTTCTCTTAGTTGGAGAACTTCGGGTGATCCATACTTTTCATATACAAACGCTTTCATAAAGACGCTCCTTCTAGGGCGGTGTTTTTATTGTCGGCCGGATTACGTCGTTCTCGAGCAAGAACCCATTCAACGACGGCTAAATTGAGTAAAAACCCTAGCCAAATAACAATCCCAATAGTCATGTCGCTAACCATACCGTAGATCAAGAATACGGGTAACAAGAAAAGACGTTGGGTGGCTGGACCCAAACCAAACGCGATGGCCCGCATCATCCATTTACGGTGGCTGGGTATGTCTCGAGATCGAATGTACCAGAGGGCAAGTGCCATGGATGCTGCGATACCGATGCTGTTTACCACGATGCCAGGATACTTTAGCAAGCCACCATATTGTGGATAGAAATGGTTCATCCATAAGCCAGAAGCCGCAACCACAAAGTCAGAGACGATTAGAAGCCGACCTGACCACCGATGCCACATTGGCCATCGACGCCAAGTGACGGGAGCGAATTGGAGTGGTCCCAAAATATTGAGAAAGATGCCGAAGATAATGTGACCCACAATCGGAATTGGACTAGTGAAGTATTCCATCGTGGTGAATTCGTCTGGTACGGCCGGAGGGCCTTGTTGAATGGAGTCGAGCTGAAAAGCCCCAGAAATAACGTTTAAAGCGCCAAGTAGCAATAGTAGAGTTGGCACGAGCCAATTTCTTGTTTTCATAATAGTGTTCCTTGTTATTTAGATTTAGCCAGAAAGTAGGCAGCTCAAAGAGACTGCAGACCTGCGGCCGAGAAATAATGTAGACAATTAAACTGTGTGAAAGCTGTGGCTATTCGGGTTCGAACTCGAAAAAGAAGACCTCTTCGAGGGGGGACTTAAATACGTTTGCGATCAGAAATGCAAGCTCTAATGATGGAGAATATTTCTCTTTTTCAATCGCAATAATCGTTTGACGGGTGACACCAACTTTTTTTCCTAGCTCTTGCTGGGTCATTTCATCATGATAGAAACGAAGTTTGCGAACGTTATTCCTGATGCGGTGCTTGCTCAAGCTAATATCCTCTGCGGTAATAATATAGCCGAGCAATATACCCTACAATTCCGGCACCGAACAGTGAATAAACGATGATGTTAAACATCACAATCGAGGGGTATCCGACTGCCAGCGAAAGCATCGCCAGCATAAACCCAGCTCCGAATATGGTAAATGCAAACCGGCTTGATTTTAATTCAAATAGCTGGTCTCGTTCGTCTTCTAGAATTGGGTCTTCATCCTTCGTGATAATCGCATGAGCAATGGCTACCAAAATGCTGACAATAATGATTGCCACAACTTGAAAGATAATGGTACCTAAAACGAGCCATCCCCAGCTACTTGTGATTGACCCATCAAACTCTACGCTGCTGGTTCGTTGGATCATATAGAACGTATAAATTCCAATACCCAACAAACTGCTAATAAGAATCCCAATTGTTTGATTTTGTTGATATGCCATAGTTTGTTCCTGCTTCGAGTGATTCGTGAAAGTTAACTGTAACGAACATAATGTAAGGTAAAAATAACCTAATGTCAAATATAGTTTACATTGAAATTTAAAAGATATCGATCCACCGGCCGATGGGGATTTGAAGAAATATGGTTTATTAATTGATCAACCGAATGGTGGATGCTTGAGCAGAGTAGCTTGTAGGTAGCAAGCAGACCCTCCGCTTAGCCTTTTATTCTGCCTTGTTTTCTTTGGCTGCCATATCGATCTCCCATAATTTTTTATGAATTTGGTAGGTATTCACAACGAGCGCGCTGAGACACATACAAACGATGGCTGGCACCAGGATGTAAAAGTCTTTGGTGCCAAAGATAATGATGTAGGTGTTCACTAAAATAAAGACGATGCGCATCTCAGTGGGGCCAATTCCATATTGCGCGATTTCAAATTCGTTGGTGGCTGCAAACGAGAGGAACGAGTTGACCATGAACGAACCCATCACGACTAACAGGCCGAAATACCACGGCTCCAATCCATCTGGCGAGATCATATAGCCGACAAAAACAATGGAGCATAAAAACAGAAAGTCTAGGAAATGGTCCATGTAGAAGCCCCATTTGATCAGGCCGGTGTCCCGTTGACGGCCGAGTTCGCCATCAAATAGATCGGAGACATATTGCAGTACGATCATGAGTGAAACACCCCAAAGCGCTCGTAAATCAGCCTGTGCTAAAAAGCCCAACACCACATTGACGGCCGACCATACAATGGTTAAAAGGGTCAGATGGTAAGTTTCAATCTGTTTAGGTATTAAGGGAACTGCCCAATATTTAAAACGATTTTCTGTTCGGGTGAGTATCGACTCCCCCGCCTTTTTGTCTCCGCCAAATTCGTCTGTGCTCATTTTTGTTTGGTTGGGTTGAAATAGAAAGCTAATTTATAAACTTGGGATGCCCGGCTCACCTTTGAATGGGCCCACCACTTCATCTGTAATCCACCCGCCATAAAAGCCGCCAGGCTGCGGCCGGACAGCTTCACCGTTTACTGTGCATGAAACTTTAGCTGGATAAAAAGAGAGGTAGCCAGCAATCGATTTAAATTCGGGAAATGGGTCTGGGTAATCCCAGCCGATGACTTCGCTTGGATTGTTAGGCAGCGCCCAGTAGCGCGCCTCTCCTTTCCACTCACACATCGAGGTTCCAGCAACTTCAATGAGTTGCTCAAAATATATATCGGCCGGAGGAAGGTAAAAAGCCGGTGGTCCGGCTGTTTCACAGACACGTACCGCGTTTTGCGTTCGGACAATGGTGCCAGCTGGTGATTGAACGATAACGAGCCGTTTGTCCGGTCGAATCGCAGGCGGCCGGGGGTAATCCCAGACTGACTCTTGCCCCGGACCGGGTTCGGCCGCAAATGAAGGTCTCTTTTGCCCCCGATATTCCCATTTATCTCGATTAGCTTGAATCCAATTCATATTCATCCAAAAAGCTTACAGGGCTTTGATTGGCTAATCAACTATCTTAATTTCGCTTAGAGTATGCGATCTGATTAGTTCGTGTAAAATAGCTTGATGGTACTCTCAATACGCATTAATGGTTCGCTTGCTCAAGAGATCGGCACAACTAGGCTAACGGTTGATTTGCCTTCACCTGTCACCGTAGAAAATGTTATTCAGGAGCTGGTGTTACGACACCCACATTCGGCCGAAACCCTACAGGTCACAATCCCCTTTGTCGGGGGACGCCACTTAGACAAAACAACCATACTCAAACAAGGGCAACAGATCGCTCTTTTAATGCCTGCTGCTGGCGGCTAAGACAAGACAGATTTTTAAATCTGATCTCGAATATCTGCCTATTTATCACTGTCATCTTTAAAAAAAGGAGAAAACAGCATGACATCCTCACTAAATGGAAACGGAAAAGGGCACGAAACAGTTTATGTCGACCAATTTACGGACGGCGTTCTCGACCCAAACAAACCGATGTTGGGACCTGTGCGTGATGGGGGGCACATTCTCGCCAACACTGCGCCGGGCTGTTGGGGGCCGATGATTACTCCAGAGCTACGCGGGGGCCATGAAGTCACGACTCCTGTAGAAGTGGCGGGAGCTGAAGTCGGGGATGCGATTGTGTTACGCATCAAAGATATTACGATCACGTCAATGGCGACGGCATCTGGTAATGATGCTTGGGTAGACGGCCGTTACTTGGGGGACCCGTATGTTGCGAAATACGATTCAGAAAATGATGTTCTCAAC
>JBGCDP010000200.1:0-5597 GCA_045105475.1 Anaerolineae bacterium | reverse complement strand
GCCGTCGGGTGAATTGGTGAACATGCAGGTTTCAAGCGACATCGTCGGCCCTGAAGCCATCGGGAAGTAGCGGTCAACCGCCTCCCGCAACGCATCCTCATCGACGAGATCCGCCTCCCAGTTAAAGCTTTCAGGAACCCCCTGTTCTTTAAAGTGGTGATAGAGGCCGATTTTAAAGCCAGGAATCCCATAGATCGGGAAGCCGTAATATCGTCCTTCTTCAACCAATAAATTAAAGACGGGGAAATTGTTTAGCTGAAAATTCTCCGGCCGTTCTGGCTGGAACCAGCCCAACACCTGACGCTCAGGGACAGCCAGCCCGTCTAACATCGGAACTAGGCCGCTGTTCCAAGCTCCGGCCGTGATCACGAGCCGGTCCGCCTCATATTCAGCCCGATTGGTGATCACCTTCACACCCCCTTCCGGGGTCGGGTGATACTCCAAAACCGTCTCACGGCCGTGGATTTCTGCACCATAATGGTGGGCCGCTTCGACAAAGTTGACGGTCGAACGCTCCGGCACAATAAAGCCACCATCTTCTTGATAGAGGGCCATGTGGTCGTGTGGTAGCTGGTAGCCGGGGAACTTTTTGGCAAGGTCCATCCCGCTCAGCACTTCGTGGCTGATGCCGTGCTCAACCACAGATTGATGGGACCCTTTAAAGACCCAACTGTCGGCCGGGCCTGCATCGATCGAGCCGGTCTTGTAGAAAATCTTTTCGCCGGTAACCTGTTCGATCTCATCCCATAACTCATACGCTCGTTTGAGCAGCATGACGTATGACGGATGTTCGTAGTATGCGAGCCGAATGATGCGGGTTTGCCCGTGGGATGAGCCACCCATGCTTGGGATGTTGTCCTTCTCGATCCCCAGCACGCGCAGACCGCGTTTCGCCAGATGGTAGCAGGTAGCACTTCCCATCCCACCAACCCCGGCGACGATGACGTTAAAACGTTTGTTGTATCCAACCATTTTTAGTTATCAGTGATCAGTACGCTTCGCTTTCAGTTTTCAGTTCGGGACTCCATGTCAAAAGATCTTTGTCATGGAATAAAAACTGATAACTGACAACTGAGTACTGACTACTCTATATATTCCTCGGTCCCCGTGAGCGTAGACGCGCACCTTGTGGGTCAAAGAACGGAATGCTGGTGACGGTGCCGACGACGGCCCGGCCGCCTGCGTTGACGAGAACTTTCGCACCTTCGTAGCTGTGGCCGATGTTTAGATAGGCTAAGCCGAGCATTTTCTTAACGCTGTGCCCTTTAGCCGATGAGGTGATCCGGCCGATCTCCATCATGCCCGGTTGCTCACGGTCAAAATAGGTGTCTGCTTCAGAGCCGGTAAACATTTTTTCGCGGAACGATTTAATGTGGGCGATGCTGTAGATCGGGTCACCTGTGCTGGCAGGGATGTCGCTTTTGAGCGTCATGCCGACCCAGCGGTAATCCAGACCACGATCTTGCCAGGCTAGGAGCGCATCTCGGCCGATGAATTCCCGCTTTTTGAAGTCGATGTATTTGTGCAGATGGTGTACGTGGAATGGCGTTTGAGTCCCGTCGATGTCTGGCCCTGCCAACGGTAGCGCTTTTTCGATGCGTAGACTTTGCATCGCGCTGGCACCGTATGGCATCAGGTTGAACTTTTTGCCACGTTTTTCGAGGAATTCCCAAGTTGCCCCCGCTTCATCGGTGGGGACGTAAAGCTCCATCCCCAGTTCACCCGTGTAGCCGGTGCGAGACATGATCATGTCGGTGCCGTTGATGTTGCCGTGTGCAAAACGGAAAAATCTTTGCGACAACACATCGTTCCCTTTGGTGACGGTGTCGAGAAATTCGAGCGAGCGTGGCCCTTGCACCGTAATCAGCGTGACGGCCCCACCTAAGTCAGTGACGTAGGTGCTGGTGCCAACTGCGTGATCTTTGATCCAGTCAGTCGTCTTTTTACGGGTGCTAGAGCTGGTGACGATCATGAAATGTTCGTCGTTAAATTTGTAGCAGGTGATGTCATCGATGATGTACCCATCTTCATCGACTATGGTCGAGTAGCGGACTTGTCCCGGATGCATGTTGCGCACGGGGGCGACCATGAGTCGAGCCAAAAGGCGTTCTGCTCCTGGCCCTTTGATATCGACTTCACCCATTGAGGATAGGTCTTGCATGCCGACGTTGGTGCGGGTGTTCTTATGCTCCTCCAGCGGGGAGGTATAAGAGACTGGGAACATGTAGTCCCCACCACCTTTGACCATGCGAACGGCCGATCTTAGGTGAATATCGTGTAATGCTGTTCTTTTTTCTGCCATATTCTCTCTGCAAACGAATCAATCCCTTGAAGGATTCAGGGCGATTTTGAAATTTCCATTTTAGGACTTCTAAATCGCCTCACAGCCATCTTCAATTTTTTGTGATAATTATTTTTTGAAGATGGACAGATTCTCCAAGGGGAAAATTTTCATTGATGATGTCTGATATATCAGACATATATTAACGCAATCATACCACAGAGCTGACTCGGTTTTCAACCGTTAACCAGCTCTATAAAACTTATTTCTCTGCCGGGGTATCTTGACTAAAAATGTTTTGCCAAACCCCATTGGTCTGACGCCAAATCGAGGTGACATACATCGACTTAAGTTTATCTTCAACACCGCTGTTGATGCGAACATAGTTTGCCAAGTAAGCGAGCAAAACAACCTGTTCTGAAAGCTCTTGAATTTGTGGATCTAAAATCTCGTAATGGGCGATGCTTGGTCCACTATCAAGTTGGCCTGAATGTTCGGTCTTTTTGGCGAATCCACTGGGGTAAACGCCCAAGAAATCATCGGCGAGCAGCCGCTCATCGGCCGTTACATCCCCTTCGGCTAAGGCGGTCCAAACTTGGTGTTCAAGTTGAAGAACTGTGTCTAACAGCTTTTTTTTCATTGTGCCGATTATATTTCATTCAGGCTTTTTATGTCAGGCTCCCAGATAGAGGGCTGAATTAAGGTTTACGTGCCCAGATCGAGGCGCTGAATAAACCGGTTTTTTGTGGCAGCGGAACCCATTCAAACCCGGCCGTCAACGCCTCTTTACTCGCCTCGTCCAGCCCTTCAAAATTTTCTAGCCCGTAAGAAGCCAACGAATCAACACGAATATCGACAAAGCCTGCATCGGCAATAAATTGCAAAAATTCCGATAGGGGGATCAATGGGGTGATGACTGCCCCACTCCACTGATCGATATTTGCTCTTAGCTTTGGATCGATGTCGCCTAAAAGCACTGTGTCTGAAATCGCCATCCGGCCGCCTGGCTTAAGTACTCGAAATGCTTCTTCAAACACGGCCGTTTTATCCGGTGATACATCGATAACACAGTTAGAAATAATCAGGTCAATTGTGCCACTTTCAACTGGGGGTTCTTCGATTTTTCCCAAGCGGAACTCAACATTTTCTGCTCCCATTTGCTGCTTGTTTTTGTTCGCTAACTCAATCATCGATGGGGTGACATCAACACCGATCACATACCCATCTGGCCCGACTTCTTTTGCCGCGATAAAGCAGTCGATCCCACCACCTGAGCCTAGATCTAGCACCGTTTCACCCACTTTTAGATCGGCTATCTCAAACGGATTGCCACAGCCGATTGAAGCGTTGACGGCCGGTGCTGGCAGATCAATCAAAATATCATTTGCATAAAGCCGTCCAGCTAACATGTCTGACTTCTGATCTGTTTGTGGCGCCATCCCATCAATATTGACGGGGAGGGGAACGTCTGACCCCATCGCTTGGTCGGCAAAACGGCCGTAGCGTTCTGCGATTTGATCGGTAGCTGTTTGTTCTGTTTTGCTCATTTGATTCTCTCTTGTCATTCATCGGTAAAAGCCGATGAACGAACGTAAAAAAAGGCTCTTGGTTAAAACATCTCTCCAACCGTTTGTTTAAACCACTCAATATTGGCTAAATCTAACCAGTGAGACGTCATCTGGCACACCGCTTCGCTCGATAGCCAACCCGCTTCACGCAGTTGCTTGATGTGCTGTGAAACGGTTGCTTGGGATATGGGCAGATGTTCAACAATATCTTTTGTGTAGCAGTTTGGGTTTAGCATAAGGAACTGCAAAATTTCAAAACGCATCGGGTGGCCAATCGCTTTCATCATTGTCAACAGGCGTTGTTTCTCGGTTGTGCTTAGTGGTTCTGTCGTCTTGCTTAAAATCAATCGCTTTCTCTGTGCTAGTTTCTTTTTCCAACGGTTAATCGGTAAATACCGATGAATAGAATACCGCATAATCTTTAATTCTTCAACAGATTGTGTTTTGGAAAAGCTCAAAAAGCATCCGTGTCATTTACATCTCAATGTCGATTCGGTTTATTTTGAAAGCTGTTTAGAATCAAAATCAATCTGTTTACGAGCGAGGGTTAAGATTATGAAAGAGAAAAAATCTGACGATTATTTTGTAGAAATACCGGCCGGTATTTCAAAAGATGCCATGCATCGAGTGGTCGAAAATGCGGCTCAAAGTGAAGGAATGTATATTTCACACATAGGTGGCTACTCGAGGGTTAAATACCCTAATTCAGTCCATTGGCATTTCAAGCGAGACAAAAAGGAGGCTGGTTTGCTTGATGCTACATTCTGGGATGTGAAAAATATTTTCTGGCTCACGATTCGTCATCGAGAACCGGAGTGGGTGCATGCAATGGTTCCCGGCTTTTTAGATGCAATTAGCAAAGAACTAAAGTTGATCTAAAACAAAAAAGCCCTCCTGTCATTTATAGAAATCGACAGGAGAGCTTTTTGATTTTGGTGAAGGTTTAAAATTCCGGCGGAATTTCTTCTTTTCGTTTGGCGATATATGCCTGTAACTCTTCATCGATCGCTTGATCAAGCGGTGGCGCTTCGTACTCTTTCAGCATCTTTTTGACCTTTTTAGATGCGGCCTGTTCACTCGTCTCTGCACCCTCTTCATACCACTTTTCGTACGAATCATAGTTGAAGATTTCGGCCCGATGGAACGCCGTACGGAAGTTTTTCATCGTGTGTGGTGTTCCTAAGTGATGGTCTGTCACCACGGTATTGCGCAACGAGTCCATTGCGAAGTCGTTTTCGTCGAGGGCGAGCCCTTCGACCATCCGGTGGAACATGCCCAAGATTTCGGCGTCTTGTACAAATTTTTCATAACCGGCCGCCAGTCCACCTTCGAGCCATCCGGCCGAATGCAGAATGAAGTTCACACCCGCTTGTACGGCCGGGAGCATGACACCCATCGATTCATAAGCCGCCTGCGCGTCGGCCGTTTTTGAGCCGGTGAACATGCCGCCTGAGCGGAACGGCAACTTGTGGCGTCGGGCCAATTGTGCGGCCGCATTCAGTACAAGCTGGCTTTCTGGCGAGCCAAACACCGGCGCACCTGACTGTAAGTCGATGTTCGTTTGGAAACAGCCGAAAATAACCGGGCAGCCTGGTTTAAGCATCTGCTTAAAGGCGATGCCAGCCAATGACTCCGCATTCATCTGGGTTAGCGTACCAGCCAATCCGACCGGGGACATTGCGCCAGAGAAAAGGAACGGTGACACGATGGTGGCTTGATTCGCTTTGGCATAGACCTTGAGTGCGCCT
>JBGCDP010000199.1:0-12397 GCA_045105475.1 Anaerolineae bacterium | reverse complement strand
GATGGACGCCGCACCTACCGCTGGAGGCCTCTCTAGATGAGATGGACCGATTTTTAATCGACAAGTGTGATCAGCTAAAATTTCCTAAAGGATTCGACATTAGTTTCAAGCAAATGCGTTTCCCTGCCACAATTTCAGTTGGTCCAGCCCATGAAAAATCACACACGGCCATTTGGCATTTTCGAAATCAAATTGCTGACCTTACCGGCATTCGGCGCTCAGATTTTGATAAATATCAGTTCCATATTACGCTTGGCTATAATCTGATTGAACTTGAGCCAAATGAAATTGCCGAACAAAACGACGTTTTTCAACGCATCGATAAGCGGTTAAAGGAGACGTTTGGCATATTCGAGACAACGTCTCCCATTCCAACTTTCTTTGATGATATGGCAAGGTTTGTGCCGGAAGCTGATCGATTAAGTTTAAAAAGCCGATCAAATTAAATAGCACCCGATCATTTATTGTAAATAACAGGCATTTGCCCTTTCCATTGAGCCCAACTTGAATCTGATGTAATAAGGTCTGCCTTAAAATGGGCGACGTTGATGCGGCTTGTTTTACCGCCCCCAAAGATCGCACTGACGATGGGAGATGGGTGAATCTCATATTCGCTGACGGTATCTATATCGAGCAAACCATCCGGCCGTACAGCCACCCATTCGACCTGCTGATCATGTTGCCCTACTACCTTGCTCAAATAGCCAGCGGCTTGTTCATTATCTGAATGTGGTGGAAGCAGCAATCGAAGTAGGCCCACCACCGCCTTTTCTGCCAATGAGATTGACTCATTTAGGTCAAGGTTCCGGTTGCCCGTCGTGTTCATCAACACGAATTTGACCGGCTTTTCAGGATTGTTTCGCCGAATCGCCTCACACAAACGCCGTGTCGCATCTGTTACTAGGCGGCGTGGGTGGCCATAGAGCCCTTTAAACGTGAGGTTATGCCCTAAACAAGAAGCCACAGCATCAATTCCTTGCAGATGCTGGGTTAGCTCTGCATCCGTTAGATCAAGCAAACTCGCTTCTATAACCGACAAGTTTGGATGATTTTTTACAGTGTCTGGTAATCTCGCGGCCGAACGGACAATCACTTTAACAAGGTGTCCACGATTTATAAGTTCTTCTACAAGCAATCGGCCGGTAGCGCCGGTTGCACCAACAATTAGAGTATTCATTTTAAATTTCCTTTTTCAGAATAGAAGGCTTTGTGAGCGCTTCAATCTTTCTTTTATTTTTTTAATTTATGCAGGCTCAAGTCTTAATGTACGCTGTTGCCATTCGTCGATCCGGACCCCCTTGATGAGTAACCAGATGGGAAAGGCGATTTCGGCCGATGCGATAACGATGGCAATTAAGCCTGGCGTTTCTGTATAGCCTGGGGCAAACAGCAGTCCGGCTCCATCGATCAAGTAGCCGAACCCAGCGATGAGGAACAGCACGCCCAGCATCCGTGGGAAATAGTCTGATCGGTAGATCAAGTAACCCAATATCAAGACATGGGGGATAAAGAAGACGATCCCAAGCGTAAAGCCGATATCATGCGCATTCAGAAACACATTTACCAATGCGTTGATCTGATCTGAGCTAAATACGTTGGCGATGTTTTCATCGTTTAATAACTGGAATACAACATAGTAGTTGAGTAAATTCAGCCCATGAATAGTCGCCATCGCCCCACGAAAAGCGGCCGCAATGGCCGAAAGTGTTTGGTTGACCGGAGCCAGCAGCTTGTACATCACCACGATCAAAGCAATTTCTGTCAGCACGATGATCAGTTCGCCGCCGACGGTGCCAAGGCTAAATGCCACTTGCCCGGCCGCAATATTAGCCGCCGTGGTCGCCACATCTCCCGCTATTCTGAAGCGCTCTGGGGCAATAAAGTGGGCCGGAATCGCGGCCGCGACAATGATCATATACATCACACCCGCGATGCGTGCATACATCGTCGGATTAAATTTTTCCTTTAGGTTCATCATTTCTCTCTTTTTTTGTTTTTACTTTTTATCAGATCGGTCCGGCCGTCTTTTGTTAAGATTTACCCCTACACCAACCCCAATCGCGATACCTAACACCAATCCCATGCCGGGGTTATCAATGGCTGACCCAAAGGCCAAACCCAAACCAACTCCTATCGCAATGCTTGCACCCATCCGGTCAGGCTCTTGTGATTTATGCCAATTTGTAATCATCTATTTGTTACTTTCTTCTTCAGGATTCACTGAAATCAGAGTTAAACCCAAGCTATAAATTTTTTTGATCAACCCTTGCAGCTCAGCTTGATCTCTAACTGGCCCGCTCAAAATCGTATTACGATCTTTATCCAAACTGATGCTCATGCCATCAAACCAGTTGATCCAGTGTTGATCAAGGCGACCTTTAAGTTTGACTTGATAGATCCGTGGTGTGTCTGGGTCGGTTTTGAGCGTTTGTTTGTCGGACATTATCTTTTACCCGTGTGTTGTGTTGTTTATTTTGCGCAGGGAGCTTGTCGAGTACCGGCCGTTGATCGTACCGGTACTATTAAATTGTGATTACTTATCTTTTTTTGGCAGCTGGGAAACGCCCCAAAAGAAAATGCCCATTCCACTCATTAAGAAGAAAATAAATAGTGATATGCCAACGGGAGATCCCCAAGATAAAGCATGATTTAAAACGTCCATAACGAACTCCTTTTTGATTGGTTTCTAAATTTCAAACCCTTTCGACCCCAGTCAATCTGGCTCGTTTCAGGTCTGTTTGTTTGTCATGAACAAAGAATACGATTTGATGTGGTGAGTGGTCATCACCACATGTGGTGAGTGATGTGGTGAACTTGTAGGCAGCAGGTGGTGATTGAGGTAACGAGGATTAAAGGAGGTTGAGCTCTTCAGCTTTACGCACGGCCGACCGGCGGCTATTGGCCCCCAATTTTGAGTAAATGTTTTTCGTATGCGTCCGGAGCGTATTTAGCGAAATCATCAGCTCTTGGGCGATTGCAGGCCCGCTCATCTCCGTAGTTAAATAGCGCAAAACGTCTTGCTCCCGCTCGCTGAGTGGGTCAAGCAGCGGTGTGGCTGTCTCAGGGCTGTCTATCAGGTTAGCAGATGGCTTTTCAAAAGCAGCCAGAAGCTTGGTCACATAAGGCTTATGTTCGTTATTCAGGCCTGCAATTTGCTTGAGCAATTTTGCCATCGGCTCCCCTTCAGTCACAAAAGGCCGCTCGTATCCTTGTGGCTCGGCTAAGGCAATGGCTTTTTGTAACACCTCAATGGCTTGTGTTTGATCTCCGGCCGCCTGATATGCAATCCCTTGCAAAATCAAGATTTCCAACAGGCTGCCCATCCGGCCGCCTTCTTTGGCCGCTTCTTCCAGTCGGGAAAGAAACATTACCGCCTGCTCAATAATGGCGCGGCTTTGATCTTGCTGGAATTGAGCAATTAGAACGCGCACAAAAGTGAGGTGTTCATACTCCTGCAAAAAACTGAGCTCATCTTCAACGGACAAATCTCGTTCTTTTACCCAAACAAGCGGCTGGCTCAAATCCCCTTGCCGGAGCCAAACACGGGTTCTGATCGCCTCGATCGGCTGAAGATCAGGAATAAAAAGTTCCGCCCAAACCGCTTCAGCATCATCTAAGCAAGCATGTGCTGTATCAAATGCACCTTGCTCCGCTTTGAGCTGCGCCAAAGCGATACTGTGCCGCCAATGGTAGACCGGTTCAACAGAGCGAACCCCCAGCCCCTCCGCCTTTTGTAAAAAATCTGTCGCTGCCTCTAACTCGCCACGCATTCGATGCAATTCACTCATCCCCAAAAGGGAGACCTCAGCTCCACGAATATCAGAAGCCCCCTTATCTTTAATATAATTCAGGGCGTCTTCATAGATCTGTTGGGCTTGATCCAGTCTCCCTTGGGTCACCCGAATATCAGCCATGAGAAAAATACCGCTAATCGCGGCCATCACATGTCCAATTTCGGCAAAGCCCTTCATCCCGGCGGCTAAGGCATCATATGCGGCCGACAGTTCCCCAGTGGGCCAATACACCAGTGACAGCAAAGAGTTCGGGATCGCACGTTTCATATAATTATCTTCGGCCAAAAGGGCCAGTGCTTGTTCAGCATGTGCGATCGCCCCCTGCGCATCACCCATTGCCTGTGCGATATAAGCTCGCGCCGATGCGATGGTAACTGGTAGATAGGCGTATTCATCCTGATCAAAAACGACCATTTCTGCTAGTTGATCGATGTTGTTTTCAGCCTCTACCCATCGCTCTGCTGCTTTCAAGTAAGCTTCTCCCTCTTCTATCTCTCCGATTGTGATGTGCGCCCAAGCAAATCCAACGATTAAAATGGGCCGATTGTCCACAACCTCATCCGGCAAATGTTTTGCCCAGCTCATCCAGCGGTCGTTTTGCAGGGATGAATCCATCTTACGCCAAATGATGTCGAGTAACTTGGCCAGTTGCTCCCAATCTTCGGCCGCTGTGGCATGGCGAATGGCATCGGGGAAGCTACCGTTTTGCTCAAACCATACACTCGATCGTTGATGCAAGACGGAAGCTCGGTTAGAGTCCTCTTCTTGCAAGCGAGCCCTGAGCATTTCGGCAAACAGATGATGATACCGATACCACTGACGGGCATCATCAAGTGGGATGACAAACATGTTATCCCGTTCGAGCTGGGCCAAGCGCTCTTTGCCATCTGTCCGGCCGGTAATGGCGTCACACAGCTCACCGCTGACACGATCTAGTACAGACGTTTGAAGTAGAAATTGATGAATCTCATCAGACTGACTGTTAAGCACCTCTTCAACCAAATAATCAAGCACAAATCGATGACTACCCGCAAAGTCGTCCACAAACTGGTCTGGATCTTGATGGCCCCGCAAAGATAAAGCTGCCATCTGCAACCCAGCAACCCACCCTTCAGTTCGGGCCTCCAAAGCTTCAACCTGCTTGACAGAGAGGCTTAAATCGATGTTGTCTTGCAAAAACTGAGCGGCTTCGGCCGTGCTAAATCGCAGATCTTGAGCACGAATTTCAGTTAAATCCCCTCGTACACGCAAGCGGGATAAAGGAAAACTAGGATCGGTGCGACTTGTGATGATGAGGGTCATCGAAGCGGGCATATTATCCAACAAGAAGGCGATTGCTTGATCGATCTCGAGAGAATCGATGACGTGATAATCGTCAAGGACTAAGCAAAATGGGGATGAACCTGTTGCACTGTCGTTAATCAGAGCAGCCATCAGGTTTTTGCTGGGCACCGGTTGAGGAGATTGCAACAAACGAATCAAAGAAGCATCTTCGCCAATAATTGGCTGTAGGGCGGCCGCCAGATAGCTGAAAAATTGACGCGGTTGACTATCCTCTGTTTCAAGTGACAGCCAACGGACATCGGTTCCTGCACTTTTTTGATTGATCCATGAGGTGACTAAGCTCGTTTTACCATAACCGGCCGGGGCTGAAACCAAAACAAGCTTTCCCTGCACCCCATTATCAAAGTGATCAATTAATTCAGGGCGAGGGATAAGAGCGGCTCTTGTCGCTGGTACAAAAAGTTTCGTTTGGAGAAGCCCATCAAGCATGGCTGACATTATAGGGAAGTTGTAGCGAGTGGGCTACACGCAGGTAATACTCGGTGTCATTTGTCCGCTTGTTTAACATGTCCCTAGCATAGGGAAATTGAGGTGATAGCTCTCCACAGGAAACTGTAGTTTGAGGTTCTGGGTGAATGAAAAGGGAGGTTGACTAGACTTTAGTGGCGTTCAATACTATTCTAGAAATGATAGAATTGACCGTTAGTTTTTTTAATTGGAAGGTGGAAAAATGGATAAAGCACTTCAAACAATGATCAACAATATGCCGGAAAAGACTGGGAAAAGCCTTGAAGAGTGGTTTCAGCTATTAGAAAAAGAAAGCTTCGAAAAACATTCGATGATCCTTAAATTTCTAAAAACAAATCACGGTGTAACACATGGGTTTGCAAATACGATTGCGGCCCTATTTAAAGAAAGAAACGAGCCAGCAAAAGATTTAGTAGAAACCCAATATGAAGGCAAAGAATCGCTAAAACCTATCTACGACCTTTTAATTTCTACAGTTGAGAATTTTGGCGATGACATCACCATCACACCGAAGAAAAGCAGTGTAAGCGTAATACGAAAAAAACAGTTTGCACTCATAAAACCTGCAACGAAAACTAGAATAGACCTTGGTTTAAAATTAAAGGATATTCAAGTACAAGGTCGTTTAGAAAGCTCCGGCCCATTTGGCACAATGTGCACGCACAGAATTCAGCTAAAAAGCGTTGCAGACATTGATGAAGAAGTAAATAAATGGCTGGCGTTGGCTTATGAAAAGTCGGTGTAGTTAGAACAAAACAACGTTTTTTCGCTTTTCTTGTTCTACTCTTTAGGCTATTGAACTGGGTTGTATCGATGAAATTGCAGCTCTGTCTAAGACAGCCTTACGCCAGTTAATCGGCAGCAGCCTGTTTTTTGAGGGTGAGGACAAGCAAATTTCGGCAAAACAGCAAGCGACTGAATTCTGCTACAATGTCCTTAAACAACCATCGTCATCCCATCAAATCGAGGATTTAATTATGTTTAAAGTTAGCAGAACACAGCACGTCCTAGCGGTCAATGATTTAGACGCAGCAGAAAATTATTTCATCGAGAAATTAGGATTTACATTGAACTCACGTATCGGCGGCTGGTCGTTTTTAGCCCTAGACAGCTTCTATCTCATGGTGGGTCATTGTCAAGGGGAGATGCTGGCCGTCGAAACAAACAATCATTCCTACTTTGCTTATGTGAATTGTGAAGGGATAGATGAGCTATTCAACGCGTATAAAGACCGTGGGGTTGAATTTACGCAAACCGTTGCGGATAAGCCTTGGGGCCTCAGAGAGTTTGGTGTCGTAACACCTGAAGGGCACAGAATCATGTTTGGGCAGGATATTAAGCCTTAAAGATGTTCGAAGAAGCTCTATGCAGGGCACATACCGACTTTTCACAAATGAAGACCGTTGAAAAACTATTTGATATGACTATGGATCCTTACTTCGAAATATTCAATCAGCTCGATTTGTATGTTTATAATCGATCCATTAATGAAACATTCGCTGAGCTTGGCGGAATTGTTCGCGGTTTTCCGCTGCTTGAAAATACGGTTATCAAGTCATGTCATATCTCACACTTTCTATCGAACAATCTCGAACAAAAGTGGGTTCGCGCACTGCATGTTTCGTTAACCTCCTCGCTTAAAGCCTCGGCCGTGCACGATCGCTTCCGCAACATGGGCAGCAAAGACTTAACAATTACCTTTGCAAGTGACGATGAAACAGTACTCTGCACTGAGTTTTCCCGTGAGGTCATTAAGGCTGAGGCGTTCGATGGGTCTGACTCAACCAACGTTTTCTTGTCTTCGCAGTTGTCAGGTTTTGACATGGACGAAGCGCTGAGTTTCTTAGCCAACCCGTTGGGTGAGCTTGCAAAAGATACCAACATGGTTACTCGTCTCGTTGGTGCACGAAGTTCTCGAACGGCGGAAAAAGAGCAATCAGCAGACCGTATGCTTGAGCAACGCTGGACGGTAGCTGATGTCGAATCAGCGATACAAAGCGTAGTCGATGCGGCCGACGGCGGCCGTTGGGCCGTAGAGCAACATCTGCAAACGGCTGAGGCTGGGCCGACAGCTCGATTGCGGCATGTTCCTTCAGGTGATGTGGTCAAACTTGATGCAAAAATGGGGCACGGTCAGCTCGAGTTACGGGCAGCACGTCTTTAAGCGACGAACCTATATTGCGTGGGCTGACTCAATCCCAGCCACATTGCTTATCAATTGCTGCATCAACCAATCAATCGCAACGTAGACAAATCGCATTGTAACACTTAGAGATCGTTCAACATTGAGAAGCAAATCATCAGCTAACTTCACTAGCGCCTAATCACGAGATATCTCTTTTTTAGAGTTCAAGGGTGAATAGTTATTCTGTTAGCTTATCCTTTCCAGCAGGTGCAGCAGACGTTCAAAAGATACGGATAAAAAATGAGATTACTACGGCACTTTACAGCAAACGAAGAACAGTTAGAAAGTTTCCCATTTAAAAGAGAGCTTTCTATGGAATCCTACTTAGTCGAAAATGAAGGAATATTGGCCCTTGATAATGACAGTTATTCCGATGTAACAATCATTCAAGAAGAACTTACATTAAAACAGGGACGTTCGAGTAAAGACACTGATGGTCGCATTGACATTCTAATAACGTACTCGAATGAAACCATTGGTGTGGTGGAGTTGAAACTGGGCGAGCTTAAAGAGATTCATTTAGTACAACTGGAAGACTATTTAAAGAAAAAGGAGCAAATCACTGAGCAGTTTCCTGACATTCTTGACAAAAATATTTCACCTGAGCCCAAATGGATTGGTGTTTTAGTTGGTTCTAGTATCGCTCCTGACTTAGCAAATAAAATAAACAATGGGTATCTCACTTCTTCAGGTGTTCCTATTGCTGCATTATCTATACAAAGGTTTAGAGGGCAGAATGGCAGTGTTTATGTCACGACAGATATTTACTTTAAAAGTAGTCCGACCAATAAAGATACAACTCAATATTTATTTAATGGCAATACTTACGGGAAAGGGCGGATGGTTTTAGCAGTTATTAAAAAGTTTGTTGAAGACAACCCAAATATCACATTTTCAGAGTTAGAGAAAGTTTTTCATAAAACACTACAAGGCTCTTCTGGTGTATTTTCCACTCAGCAGGATGCACTTGAGATTTATACAAACACATCTAGAGGCCGTCATTTTTTAAAACCTGAGGAATTAATAACTTTGGCTGACTCAACGATTGCGGTAAGTAGCCAGTGGGGCATCGGCAATATTGACAAATTTATTACGAGAACAAAAGAGCTTGGTTATTCAATTGAAAACAAGTAAGCATGATGCGAGCAATCAACATGCTTATTAAATCAGCTCAAGCGCACCAGCAAAATCTCCTTCACACCTTTTTAGGCGTACTTGGGCAATAAACAAACGAAAAGCCACATCACCCCAACCAGCTTGGTCATTCAACTTTTGGCAATATTGAAAATCTACACAGCTTAAGTTGGGTAAAACTGATCTAAATTATCATACGTTAGAAAAACATGCTCGATATAAATAGCAGGCGGCACCGATATCCCTTGCAAAATATTGGCTGCAATTTCGATCAGCTTCGCTCCATACCGCTCCGGCATATAAGCCGTAGTACCGATCAGACGACTGTCCGGCCGACGCAGCTCCTCACGCCCTAGCTGGTCACCACCCTGCCCAATCACCACAATATCGTCAGATCGGCCCAATTCACGTGCCGCCCGAACCGCCCCCACGGCCGCCTCATCATTAAACGAAACAACCGCAATCTTCTGCACCTGCGCCATCTCTTGTAACGCCTTCTTGAAGTTGTTTTGACTCACCAGAAGCGTATTACCACTATCGAGAGTGATAACGTTTTCGGCCGGAATTTCCCCGACTAACTCCTGCAAAGCATCTAGCTGTCCGTGGATTCTAGCTCTGGGCAAATCGCCCGCTCGATTTTCTTCGAGTACAACCAGCCTTTCGATTTCTCCGTGCCAATTTTCAAGTACCCAATTCCCCAACACTTCCCCCGCCATATAGCCGCCCCGATAATTATCAACCCCGAAATAAGTTGCCCCAACCATCGGAATATCCACCGCAATCACCGGAATATTGACCCGCTGAAATTTATCAATGATCAAATTGCCGCTACGATAATCGATCTGATATTCAATCGCGAGGTCAACTCTCCGTTCGATTAGGTGATTGGCTACACGAAGTGCCTCTGCGCCGCTAAGCTTGTTATCAGAGATGACTAAATCGATATCCTGACGCTCGGCGGCCGCTTGTTCTAACCCTCTTCGCACGTCGATCGCGAAAGGGGCTTGTTCCGTTTGATTGGCAAAACCGATCACGAACTTCTCTTGCCCATCAGCGATGGTGTGCGAGCGGATCGTATTTCGGCCGCAAATGGTCACATTAATTTGCATACGGCGGAGCTGGCGCAGCATGACGGCCGACATATCTTTGTCAGTTACAAAGTGAGTCAACTGCTGCATATTAGCCACTGGAGCAAAACCTCGTTTACCGATTTTGCTAGCATCGATTAACGCCACAACATTTTCGGCCGAGTTAATAACCCGCATCTTGATTTGAGCATCTTCATATTCTAAAACGGTCAGCCCCGCTTCAAGCGTAAAGCCAACCCCAGAAACAAATGCGGTTTGGATATTCACCGTATCGAGTAAACGCTCATTGCCGGTCCCAATCGTATAAATGCCATCTTTGCCAACACGTCCCCCGATCAGCAAAACTTGGTGGAGCTCCTGCTCTGCAAGCTGGACCGCCACACGCAAACCATTGGTCACGACGGTCAGATTACGCCGTTGTGCCAGCAACGGAATCAACGCTTGGGCCGTTGTGCCGGCATCAAGCCAAATCGCATCCCCATTACTAATCATTTCAACAGCCCGTTTCGCCATGCGCCGCTTGCCAAGTTCGTTGCGCCCACCATCCGATCGAGCCAAATTATTTTGAGCAACCAGCACCGCCCCACCATGCACCCGAGTCACTTTCCCGTCATTCTGTAGAGCACTTAAATCATTGCGAATGGTCCCAATCGATACATCGAGTAATTGAGCAAGATCAACCGTCTTAATGCCAGGTTTCTCTTCTAGCACGCGCACAATCGCCTGCCGTCTTTCAAATGTTGTTGTCAAAGCGAAATCCTTTTTAGTTGCACAATACGTCCTTTTATTGTCGTTTTTTGTCGTTTATCAGCAAAAAGCAACAAAAGAGCGCTTTTAGCCTAAAAATCGTTGTTAATCGGGCTATTTCCACTACTATATCGGCTGAAGTTAGCAAATACCAACAAATTTCGACAACATATTTTTGTTACTTTCAACCAAATCTTCTTTCTTCTCCTCTCCCTTTTGCTTCAACAAAAGGGCCCTCGCCTGTACTAGGCGAGGGGATTTTTAACTTTAATCATTGCCCATTGTTTGTTTTTGAAACAGACCGCAAGGAACGGGCAACAAACCATCACTAATTTTCAGACCGGCCGACATCAGATCTTGCACACCATGAGTAAACCTGTTTTAACCATCGAACATATATCAAAAAGCTTTGGCCCCACACAGGCGCTAAGTGATGTTTCGCTTGAGCTTTATCCAGGTGAAGTCCATGCGCTGTTGGGAGAAAATGGTGCTGGCAAATCGACACTTATCAAAATTCTGACCGGTATCTATCAGGCTGACACCGGCCGGATTATTTTTAACGGTTCCCCAATCTCGATTAAAAACGCGTTTGACGCTCAGGCTCACGGAATCGGTGCCATTCATCAAGAACCGATGATATTTCCCGATCTCAACGTAGCCGAAAATATATTTATCAGCCATCGCAATCGAGGCAGCATCGTCAACTGGCGCAAAATGTATCGGGATGCGGAAGCGATTTTGGCCCGGCTCGATATCAAGCTCGATGTACGCAGTTCGGCCCGGGGCCTGACCTTGGCGGCTCAGCAGGCGGTTGAAATTGCGAAAGCGATCTCGCTCGATGTGCGAGTGCTAATCATGGACGAACCTACCGCCTCCCTTTCAGCCCATGAAGCTGAACAGCTATTTAAGCTAACCCGCGCTCTCCGTGAACAAGGGGTCAGCATCGTGTACATCAGCCATCGGATGGAAGAAGTATTTGAACTAGCTGACCGGATTAGTGTTTTACGTGACGGTAAACTAATTAGTTCGGCCGCAGCTTCGGAAGTCACCCAAACCAGTGCGATCCAAGATATGGTCGGCCGCGATGTCGGCGACATCATCACCCGTACCGAAAATGAGACAGGCAAGACCCTCGTCTCTGTCCAAAATTTGGGCAAAACAAACGCCTTTTCTGGCGTGTCGTTCGATGTTAAAGCGGGTGAAGTGCTTGGCTTTGCAGGATTGGTCGGCGCACGGCGTACTGATGTAGGGCTGGCGTTATTTGGCATCGAACCGGCCGACAGTGGCTCGATTCAGTTTGCGGGTCAGCAGGTTGACATTAAATCGCCCAAGCAGGCGGTTGACTTAGGCATTGCTTACGTCACAGAAGATCGACGTGGCTTAGGGCTTTCGATGCCGATGTCGATCACGGCCAATATCACACTCCCCCTACTACAAAAATATTTAACCCGATTTGGTCTGATTAAACAGACAGAAGAGCTAGCGACGGCCGAAGATTTCCGCAAGCGACTTGCGATCAGAACCCATACGGTGAATACCGAAGTGGGCAATCTCTCTGGTGGGAATCAGCAAAAAGTAATGCTGAGCAAATGGCTCAACATCAAGCCAAAACTTTTAATTCTAGATGAGCCAACACG
>JBGCDP010000198.1:0-8186 GCA_045105475.1 Anaerolineae bacterium | reverse complement strand
ACGCCTGCTGACGGGATTAGCTGACGTACGCTGACGGGCTTAGCTGACGCACGCTGACGGGCTTAGCTGACGCACGCTGACGGGCTTAGCTGACGCACGCTGACGGGCTTAGCTAACGCACGCTGACGGGCTTAGCTAACGCACGCTGACGGGCTTAGCTAACGCACGCTGGCGGTAGCGAAGTAGCGAGGTAAACTTGCCACTTCGCTACCCGCAAACCCCTCTACAAAAACATCATGACTACAAACACAAAAATCACAGGTGCAGACCTAATCGCTCAAGGGTGGGCACAAGGGCCAGCTTTAGGGATGGCTTTAAAAGTGGCTCAAGGTCTGCCGACACAAAAAGAAGAAATCCTGCAAACGCTAGCGCAGGTACATGAGAATCCTGCCGACTATACCGGCCACAAATATTGGGCTGAAGCAGCCGGGGCACTTTTGCTAAAAATGCACAAAGAAGTCGGGCCGGAACCGATCTCCCTGCGAAGTCAAAAGGCTCCCCTAAACGTTTGGGGACGAGAGCTAATCGATGATGGGGCATTTGACCAAATCAACGATGCAGCAAAACTGCCGGTTGCGTTGCGTGTGGCGCTAATGCCAGATGCCCACATCGGATATGGCATTCCGATTGGGGGCGTTGTCGCGCTTGATGGTGCGATTGCCCCTTACATGGTCGGCGTTGATATCGGCTGCCGTATGCATGCGACTATTTTCGACCGATCACCCATCCATCTAGATCAGGACACCCGTGGGTATGTAAAGTATCTGCGAGACCTGACCTATTTCGGCCGAACAGGTCCATCTAAAAAAGATGTGGTCGAGCATCCGATTCTGGATGATCCACGCTGGGACCAGCTTCCACGTGAGTTTATCGGGTTAAAGGATTTGGCCGCACGACAGTTAGGTACCTCGGGTGGTGGGAATCACTTTGCTGAGTTCACCAAGCTGGCGGTTTATGAAGACAATCCGCTTGACTTAGAAGCGGGCAAGTACATCTCTCTGGTTACGCATAGTGGATCACGGGGTGTGGGTTATAAGTTAGCCAACTACTACACCCAACTGGCGGAACAGGTTTGCGCCGGTTTGCCAGAAGCGGTTCGACGCTTAGCCTATTTCACCTATGGGACCGGCCCAGCGGCCGAATACGAGCTGGCGATGAACCTAGCCGGTGATTTTGCCAAGGCGAACCATGAGGTGATTCACGCACGGATCAGTGAAGCGATGGGGCAAGACCTTGTTGTGGGTACGATCCAGAATCACCACAACTTTGCTTGGCGCTTTGAACAAGAAGACGGCAACCCAATCTATGTTCATCGGAAGGGGGCGACTCCGGCCGAAAGCGGTGTGTTGGGCATCATCCCTGGTTCGATGGGAACCCCAGGCTTCTTCGTTGAAGGACTAGGTGGGACGAACGACGCGATCCTAGAAAACGACTCGCTAAACAGTGCATCACACGGTAGCGGCCGGGTGCTTGGTCGGCGACAGGCGATCAAGAAGTTGGACGCGCGAGCGATTAAGCAGTCCCTGAAGAAGAAGGGGATTACGCTGTTGGGCGGTGGATTGGATGAGGCCCCTGATGCGTACAAAGATTCGCGGAAGGTGTTAGCGGCTCAACAGGATTTGGTCCGGCCGTGGGCGGAGTTTTCTCCGGTCATTGTGCGGATGGATGCTGCAAAGGGGAAGAGTTTGGGAAATCGGTGAGCAAGTTCATTAGAACGACAGCGGCCGGAGGTCATTTGCTCAATGTGCCAATCTTTGATTGGTATGTAAGCAAAGCGACTTCCGGCCGTTTTTTATTTATATAACCCGAGAGCTTATTCTCCAGCAGAAAAATTCACCACTCTAAACCCAAAGTCATGAATTTGAGCTCCTGGCTCAATCCCGATACGGTGCGCCCCACGAAAATTCTCTTCCGTATTTAAAAACGATCCGCCACGCAGCACCCAATTAAACCCTTCACCAAGCGATACGTTCTCACGGCCGTCAGTCGCAACATATGGATACCCCGTATAGTAACTCCGAGTCCACTCCCACACATTGCTAGCCATATCCTCAACCCCATACGGGCTGGCCCCATCTGGAAAACTGCCAACAGGCAACGTGCCATTAAAACCCTCACCTGGACAACCATCAAAATTACAATTAATCCGCAAAGGCTCAAATTCATTCCCCCAAGGGAAGATGAATCCCAACTCACCTCGGGCAGCTTTTTCCCATTCAGCTTCACTGGGTAACCGAATATCTTCCCCAGTTTCAGTAGCAAGCCATTCAGCATAGGCAATTGCATCATACCAAGTGACACACACTACCGGATGATCTTCTAAGCCGTCTGAAAATGTGCCATCCGAACGCCAAATATTGCATCCTAGGCTTGGCACATGCTTGCCATGCCCAGCATCTATAAAAACCTTGTACTGCTCATTTGTTGTTTCATATTTTGAGATCAAAAAAGATTGAAGCGAAAGTGGATGTTGTGGCTTTTCGTCATCAGATGCAAAGGAATCTTCGTCGGCCGATCCCATAAGAAATGACCCCGCCGGGATTTCAATCCATTCATGGTTATTTGCGTTCGGCCGCTGGTTTCCAATTAAACCCGAAAACCATAAGCTCAAAAACACAACAAGCAAAATCGTGGAGCTGGCTACCCAGCTCCATACTGGTAAACCATAAAAGGTATTTGGGGCTGACTCTGTTAGTGCTTCTATCTTTGGTTTACTAGAACCAACATTTTGAAGCTGAGGTATTTGGGATCGTTCTTTAGCCGTTTCTTGTTGCGCCACACTCGTTTCTGTCTTTGGCGATCTTTCATCCAAAACAGCCAGAACTTGCGTGATATTTGCGTCACTCAAAGATGAAAACGGTATCCACTGATACCCCCGCCACAAAGGGGGGAGCTCAACATTGTCATGAGCCAAAGGAATAAAGCGCATCTCTCCCTTGTGCTCCATCTCAATTGCAAAATTTGTCTCGCTTTTCACCCAACGCGAACGCAGAACCGCCTCAGTCATCAATAGCAAAAAGATGCCGCTCTCCTCAAGCCCTCGATTGATCGCTTCAGCCCATTTCTCACCAGGGAAAATGCTATCTGGCGCCATCCAAATCTCCCACCCATTTTGGCGCAAAGCCTCTGCCAGTTGGTCCGCAAACTCAGCATCATCGCTTGAATGGCTCAAGAAAATTTGATTTGTGTTTCTTTCCGGCTTGATGGGTGCGGGCCTTGGCGTCGATATTGATGTTTCTACAGCTTCTTTTAGAAGCTCAGCATAAAGATCCGGCCGTTCTCGTTCAAGTGTTGCCAACAAGTCTGCCGTCTTTTTTCGGTTCTCACAGTAGACAATGAGCTCCCTAATTTTCTGATCTTTCCCCATGCCCAGTGTAAAGTTATTTTCAACCAATGGAAAATAATCGAAGCACAGGTTTGTGAGTTCGTTATCATTGAAATATTCAAACAAAAATTTTCTAATTTTCGAACGGGGAAATGTCATTTTGCGTCGCAATCAATCTAACTTATCATCGATAATATTGTAGAAGTGAGGCTTAAAGGCAGCAAACTTAATCAATCTTACTTCAAAACACATACTACGCGAAGGAGGTGTTTTCAAAAAAAACCATTTCCTATTCAGGACCTATTTGCCACCTTTCCTACAACATTACCAACCAAATTTTTGATAATTTAGATTATCGTATTAGTTCATTTTTAAACAGCCTAATTAACCAAAGGAGTAAAACTATGCAATGGTATTTCAAAGTGTTTCGGCACTATTTCGACTTTAAAGGGCGTGCATCACGGGCCGAATATTGGTGGTTCTGGTTTATCAACATGATCGTGGGATCGATATTTGCAATTCCCCTACAAATCGCAGTCATCAATGAAGATGAATCGCAAATGCTGCTTTTCATGGTTCCGGCCGCGCTGTACGGGCTGATTACGATTATTCCCCGCCTATCTGTCATGGCTCGCAGGCTACACGACACCGGCCGGAGTGCGTTCTCAGCAGCATGGATATTTCTCCCTGTTATCGGCAGCTTCATCGTGCTCTATTTCCTACTTCAACGGAGTGAAGAAAGAACCAATCATTGGGGGCGCGACCCACGCATTGTTGATTACAAACCACAAGTGAGCTATTAGAACTACAAAGCAAATAGAATTTAAAACAAAAACGGCCGATAGATTAATTTCTATCGGCCGTTTTTGTTTTATTGTCTAAATTAAAACTTTAGAGCCCCAGCATAAATTGCAAAATCATATCTTGGTGACCGGGCAGGTTTTCATGGCCAAAATCTGGGAACATCTCCAGCATTTTGGGTGATTTGATTTTGTTATACACAGCAAACTGGGTTGAGGGTGGACAAATCGTATCTGACAAGCCGATGTACCATTTTACCTCGCCTTGAATTCGATCAGCCAAATGCTGAATATCGATATACCCCAGCTGGGTAAACACAAATCCTTCTTTAGCATGCTGCGGGTCAAAGCGGCGAAACCAATCCTGCAATTCTTGAAACGCATCTTTGGCGAGGTCCATTTCCCACACGCGCTGATAGTCGCTCAAAAATGGGAAAACGGGTGCTGCGAGTTTTATGGTTGGTACCAGTGCGGCACAAGCAACGGTGAGAGCTCCACCTTGGCTCCCGCCGGTAGCACCCACTCGATTCTCATCAACGTCAGGCATATCCATCACGATTTTAGCAAGCTGGGCGGTGTCTAAAAAGATTTGGCGAAACAGGAGTTTTTCCGGATGGCCGTTCAATGCATCGGTCAAGCCACGAATAATATGCCCTTTGAGCGTATTGCCGGTTACTCCACCCACATCTTCCGATAGACCACCCTGCCCACGGCAGTCGAGCGCGGCGACGGTGTATCCAGCCGCCACATAAGGTAGCTTGTGTGACCAGTCGCCCGAATCACCTGAATACCCGTGGAAAAACAACACGGCCGGTTGTGGCGTTTCAGGCTCTTTTACAGGCTTTAAAAGTTTAGCATAAACGCGTGCTCCGCCTACTCCGGTAAAAGTTAGATGATAACACTTGGCAAATGGCGTTTGAAATTCAGCCGGAATCAGCTCAACCTGTGGATCGATGGCTCGCATCTCAGCCAATCCAGCTTCCCAATAGGCCGCATGATCGGCCGGTTTAGGATTTTTACCCTGATAGTCGTACAGTTTTTCGAGTGGATAATCAAATGATAGTGGCATGGAACAAGAATAAAATCGAAAAGAGGTTCAGGCAAATTTAAGGCAACTGTCTAACTTTCTGCAAACGCTAACGCTTCTTCAAGCAAGTCGTGCCACAGCTCTCGATCTAGAACAGCGATGGTGGCCCACTCTTTAAACGTACGGCCGTTAGGAGCAAACGGTTGAGCCACACCACTGCTGATGAGTTCTTTCACACGGTCGGCCGGAACTTTAATGATCATATCTTGACTATCTTTTTCAAGTGATGCGAAAAACTTCCCTTGCTCTGTCCGTAAACAGGGGAACCCCATCATCGTCCCTTTCTCAACGTTCTTTGCTATCATCAACGGCTTTGCTAAATCCCAAAACAGCTCACTTTTCTCGTCTTGATTCATCGTTTAAATCTCCTAAGCGAATTATATTAGCGAGTGACTTTTAATTTGCAAGTCACTGCCCAAAGATTCTATAATTCAACAAAGCAAAAGTCAAGATCAAATGTTCTAAATAAAATCATGGAATTAAAACGCTCAAAATGCCCAATCACAAATGTGCTCGATGTCTTTGGCGACAGATGGACCCTACTAATTGTGCGCGATATGTTGCTGCACGGTTGGCACCGATATGGTGATTTTTTGGCGGCCGATGAAGGGATCACCACCAACATATTGGCAGATCGGCTCAAACGGCTGGAGCATTTTGGCATCATCGAAAAAACGCCTTACCAGACAAACCCAATCCGTTATGAGTATCACCTAACTGCCAGCGGAAAAGAGCTGGAGCCGATGATTAGGAATATGATCAACTGGGGGTTAAAGCATGTCCCCGGAAGTGGGAAATAGGCACAAAAGATCACAGTTTGATAAATCAGTTTTTGGCTGGTCGCTATTCAAGCTCTAACTTCGCTTTCCAGTCATCAATTGTTTTTGCATCACCAATAACAGCTTGCCCCGTTGCTAACCCTAGATCAAATCGATTAATGACCGAGATACGCATCCCATCCAACTGTTCAATGTTGCTGAACTCTTGAAACGCGATTTCGGCCGCATCGTCAATTATTTGGCCGCAATTCGAGACAGGCTTGGAGCAAACCCTACCTGTCCATATCTCAATATCCAGAGATCTTGATCTGTCTCCGGTTAACCCATTAATCCTATCGTTTCGCTGCACCCCAACCCCAAAATAATTTTCATCTTCCCAAATCGCTTGTTGAATCACGCCCAGTTGCTCTAAGTCGCCATCTTCAACATCAAGGCTAGAAAGTACCCCTTGAGCTGCAAAAAAAACTAGCAATGGTGAAATTAAACCAGCTGCAAGCAGCCCATAGGTAATTGATTTATGAATTTTTGGAATATCAGGAATTTCTATACTTATGCCCGGCCGGTTTCTAATTACATAAGAGCCCACCAACAAATCGTGAAGCGGCTGCCGAGTCGTTCTATTAAAAATCAAGCCATACAACAAAGTCAAACTACCCCCGAAAACAATGACAGTTACAAGAATAGCGACCACCTGATTTCCAAAAATCGGGACAGCCCACCCATTCAACATCAATATCAACACTAAAATCAATGTACGAAGAAATGATTTCCCAATTGAGAGGTTATTTTGGCTTTTATCAACAACCATTAGCCCCAATATTCTCTTTCCCCAAGACTCCTCACTGCTGCGGTCAGAGTTAAAGTAGCCAAAATAAATGAGCACAATTCCGTAACCAATTATTCGCCCCCATGGTCCTAGCGGATAAAAAATATCACTAAAGACAAACCCCAAAGTAATCAGCGGCACACCAATAATAAAGCCATCGATCATGAAGGCGAAAAGCCTGCGCCAAAACCCGGCAATGATAGAATCTTTTGGTACTTCTCCTTTTTCGATTTCTGTTTGGACAACAACGTCTTCAGGTTCTTGCTTCTCAGGCTCTATTTGATCTTCGTTCATGCTTAGGTTTCCTTTTGTAGATTTTGGGCTTTCTAAATACGAAAATCAGTATAGCATGAATAATCGGTCAGCTTATCCCTGTCACTCGCTCTCTATTCCTATGCTCTGCAGAAAAGCTTCAGCATTTGCCATGATATCCGCTCTCTTTTCGGCCGTCATTTTGCTCAACGTCCGGTACGGCATCCCCATACGTGGATTGCGACTCAAATTTTCAGCATTCACCATCAAAAAATACCAGTACAGGTAGTTGAACGGGCAAGCCCCATCCCCCAATTTTATTTTCGGGGAGAAGGAGCAGCTGCCACAGTAGTTCGACATCTTATTGATGTACGAGCCAGACGCTGCATAGGGCTTTGAACCCAAGAACCCACCATCAGCATGCAACGCCATCCCATGCGTATTCGGCAACTCGACCCACTCAAACGCATCGGCATAAACGATCATGTACCACTCGTTGACCCACTCTGGATCGATGCCGGTCAGCAGAGCGAAGTTGCCTGTGATCATCAACCGTTGAATATGATGGGCGTAAGCGTTCTTTTTTGTCGCCCGTATCGTATCGGCCAAACAGTGCATGTCAGTCTCACCCGTCCAATAGAATTCGGGCAACGGCCGACCGGCCGCTAAAAAGTTAGTCGCTTTATATTCTGGCATTTTGAGCCAATAGATCCCCCGCACATATTCGCGCCAGCCTAAAATCTGACGCACAAATCCCTCCACCGCGTGAATCGGCGCATCCCCCTGCCGGTAGGCTGCAAGGGCAGCCTCACATACTTCGCGCGGGTCGAGCAGGCCCACATTGATATATGGCGAAATCACCGAGTGAAACAAAAAATCTTGCTCCGTCTGCATTGCGTCTTGATAGTCACCAAACTGAGGCAAGCAAACGGCAACAAAATGATCGAGCGCTTCAAGCGCATCCGGCCGAGTGACCGCCCAGCCAAAGTCGTCTAAATCACCAAAATGGTCAGCAAACCGCTCCGCAACAAGATCGATTACCTCTTGTGTGGTTTTGTCCGGTGCAAACCGCTCTCTTTTAGGGATGGGGTGATTCTTCGGGATTTTTTTGCGGTTT
>JBGCDP010000197.1:0-7636 GCA_045105475.1 Anaerolineae bacterium | reverse complement strand
ATGGCTTGTTTCGGCCGTTCTTTGTCTTCTCCGATCGGTTTGTAGGCATGATTTGTTTCATATGCTTGGCCCGATCCAAATACAATTTGAAGAAAAACATTTCCACTAGGGGATGACCGATGACCAAAGTTGAGAGGTGTCGAAGGAGGGATGATTAAACCACTGTAGCTTTCAATATAGGGTTGTAATTTTGGAGAGGGGATTGCGTTCCACTGAAGCGGCCGCTCTATTTTTTGAAGTAAATTAGAGAGCATCTCAAATTTTTGTGAGCATATTGATTTCCAAACGATTAACAAACAAACCGTATGTCCCAAAATGTTTATCACAACCATTTTTGGGTGATCTGACAAAATCCTGCAGAATTAATTCTTTTCAAGCCCAAAACGAGAGAGCATGAGTGGTAATTTCATTTCTGTAAATATCTCTCGTGCTTCACTTCGCATGGCTTCGCACTGTTTTAGATTCCTCTGTTGTTCTTCAAATTCAGCAAAAGCACACAGCACAATCGCACGCTGAGAAGCCGCCTTAATCTCATCCATTTTGGCTAAAGATTGCTCAAAGCAGGCTTGGGCACTATAGGATGTTGATTCATCAACTTTGCCGTTGGCTAAAATCGAAACCGGCCGACCTAGCTTAGCTGCCACGCAAGCGATTGTGTACCAAGCCCAGCCCGACTCCTTTGGGTCTGTGATCGCTTGAGCACTTGCCACCCCTTTTTGAGCATAAAACAAGGCGTCTTCAAGTTGGCCTAAACCTAAGAATCCACTGGCCAATGTACTGAAAAAATATGACGTCAAAAACCACTTTTCAGGCACCTCATCTTTAATTTCAAGTAGCTCTGTAACGGTTGATTGGTAATTGCCCAAAAGACTGTGCATCAGGCAGCTATCGATCAAGAAGACGATGGTGTGAAGCTTATGGCCGACTCTACGAATCGTGATTAAAGATTGTTGGAACCAATAAAGTGCGTTTTCATAATCTCCCAAGAAGAAAGCATTGTTCCCAAGATTTGATTGGCAGGTCGCCGTCGAATAATCGTTCCCCAATTCAATATAAAGCTGAAGCGCCTCTTTTATGTGGGTGGTCGAACGTTCGATGCCTCCAAATGGCTCTGTCTTGATGTTGCCCAGCATCGATAGACTATCGGCTTGTAGCTCTTTATCATTTATTTCAGTGGCGAGCTCATGCGCTGCAATGCCCGCCGCATATGCCTCTTCTAGCTGCCCAAATCGATAATGGCCCCATGTTCGCCAGCGCAAACAATAGGACAGCCAACGTTTGTTTGGCTCTTCTAACAAATATAGTAGCTGCTCAGCCTGCTGGATGTTATCAATAAGCTCATCGATCTGCCCCAATCGCTCTTCTAACACAGCGATTGCCATGATGATGCGAGCCTCGGCATACCGGTCACCTTGAGATTGCGCCAATGAACGCCCTCGATGCAAGACTTCAATCGCACTTTCAGATTCCCCGTCTTCTGTAAAATGTCGGCCTAAAGCCAAGGCAAGCAGTGCACCATATCGGCTTTTTCGCAAAAGCGAAAACTCTGTTACCTGCTTAAGATGAACAGTGGGGATAGATAACAGCCCCAATGTTTTGGGACTCTCGAGCTTAGGTGATAACAGTTTCACCATCGCTTTTTCAATGGCCGCCTGCGCCATCCCCTGAGAGAGGGTGTCTTCGGCCAAAGTTTCTCGGGTATATGCACCGATCAGCCGATGCATCGAAACGGTTTCACTGTCATCTTGCCGGACTAAACCTAGGTCAAGCAAGCGATGCAGGCTATCTTCGGCCGCCAGTAACGCCAAAATATCAACTTCGCCAGCCAATAATTCTTCTGAATCTTCACTGGAATCATCAGCGAGGCTGGCGAGTAGAAACGCTTGCGGGATCGGTTCGCCTAATGCCAAATGGGTAATTCGGGCCAAAAGCTGGCGTGCCAACACATCGGTTTCATTATCGAATGAAAGTTGATCGAAGCTAAGTGCAAAGGTACGGGCGACATTGAGATCGTGGCCGGTTGGTGAAAAGCGGCTGACTTTACCTAAAAGCGAGACATGCCCCATTAAAGGTTTACTTCGTAGCTGGGCAACATAGTTTTGAGGAGTGATTTGCTTGAGGCGGGCTAAAAACTGTCCGGCCAAATGGAGCGCAAGCGGCAAGTCGCCAACTTCGGCCGCTACTAAGGCTGCATCATCGGCCGAAATATGGTCGGCCGCTTGCTGCAATAGCAAGACACTATCTTTGCGAGGCAACGTAATGAGTGGAAGCGGTTTGATTGGCACCTCAACCGGCCATGTCCCACGCCGACTGGTCAACAGAACGCTACATCCACCAATAACCGGCAACCAATCGAGGGCAAGCTGTACACCTTCACAGTTGTCAAAGATCAGCAGGCGTGGAACCGGCTTCTGCCATTCACTTTTCACCCGGCCGACCTGCTCTGTTAACGTTAATTCTTCCGACTCTTTGTACAGCTTCATCCCATGCTCGCTGCCGACGAGAGCAACTTCTGCACGGACGTTTTCAGCTTCGGCAAAGCTAATCCAGTAGACCCCACCTGGAAAGTGACGGCCGTGCCGATAGGCGAATTCAACCGCCAGCTGCGTTTTTCCCAATCCGCCCATTCCTGAAACAACCATTGCCGGTTTTACAGTTGAGTCTGAGTTGGGCAGTAAATGATCCGCAAGGGTAAGGAGTTCAGGTTCACGGCCGACAAATGTTGGATTTCGATGGTACGGGAGATAGGTTTGGCTCGGTAGCGTGTCTGTTGGCTCTGGCAAAATCTTTGGTTCCGGCCAACTTTGACTTGCTTTGTTTTCTGCGCTTTGCCAATCTACTTTTTCTTTTACTTTCGCCTGTAATACAGCAACCCGCTCGCCTAGCTTGGCTGTCGCTGGCTCTGGATCTGTGCCCAGTTCATCTTGCAGAAGCTGTTGGCAAGCGGTGTAAAAATCGGCCGCCGTATTCACCTGTCCATTGGCGATCAAAAACTTGAGCCGTTCTCGCATCACCTCTTCATCAAGGGGATCAAGGGCGAGCCAACGTTCGGCCGCTGAACCGCCTAATTGCCACGCTTGCTGGTCGTGGTAAGCGGTACAGAGCCTGCGGTAACCGTCCCATACCGCCCGTCGCATATTTTCTCGCTCCACCGTCAGCCATTCGTTGAATATGGGGGACTGCTCCAAATAGAAACCGGATAAAAGCTCATTTTTATATAGTGCTAACCCCTCATCGAGCTGGCTGATGTCTGAGCCTTTTAATGCGGACTCGAGAATGTGAAGATCAATCTCATCAGCTTCATTGTGCTTGAAAGAGATATGCTGCCGAGTCGCTTCTAGCTCCGGCATGTGCGGCCGGATCCGATAGAGAAGTTT
This sequence comes from Anaerolineae bacterium, assembly GCA_045105475.1. Taxonomy (GTDB): domain Bacteria; phylum Chloroflexota; class Anaerolineae; order Promineifilales; family Promineifilaceae; genus WTJY01. The sequence continues at coordinate 4,259 of JBGCDP010000197.1, read as the reverse complement.
ACGTAGTTTCAGCAGAGACTCAGCAGTTGATTCAGCATCCCAGAGTAGGTCTGCTAGCACCTCACGATTTTGAGATTGCTTAGTCAGCAATAAGTAGGTAATCAGCGCACACCCCTGTGCAGACTTCATCAGAGGAGAAGACCGGCCGTTTGTCGTAATTTCAAGGTTTCCCAGCAGTTTGATTACTTTTTTCATCTGACTTTATATTCTACATTTTATTTTTCAATCGCCCCAAGTGAAATTTAACCTGAATATTCATTGTCACATGAGGTCTCCAGGTATGCATCAAACGACTAAAAAGCGATGAGGCGGCACCCCCTGCGCAGACTTCATCAGAGAAAAAGATTGACCATCTTCTAAAAGCTCGCTTTTTCCCAAAAGCCTGAATGTTTTGCTCATGTAGCAGACACAAATGAATTAGGACATCTAAGAAGAATAATTATCCAGTGTACTTGGCTTTGGCTAATTTATTCTTTCGAATCCCCTTCGCAGGTGGTATTGACAATGGCAAACAGCCTTTTCGCATTTCTCACCCAAAATGTAGGGGACGATGAAGGTACGTTGAATTTATAAACTGCTGTTTATGGATGAAAAGCGACAGTACCAATCATATCTGATTCGATTTCAAAAGGACACGGATCAACCCCACTGGCGCGTTACCGTACAGGACACGCAGTCTGCAACCGTTTTTCACTTTCCTACAGAGCTTGAACTGATCTATTTCTTACTAAGCCAACTAAGCAATTCCGTATCAAATCGAGACCAAAAAACTGATTCCCGCTAACAAGGGACTCTCAAAGGACGGTTAGGGTACGTTCGGTTTCTATACTGCCTCAGTACTAATCGTAAATTGCATTTCTATATCCTGCACTCGCTTTTAAAAATCATATTTATCGTTTGAATCAATCATCGATTCCCATTTGAAAAAAGGAGAATATTATGTCTCGCAACAGAAGAGCCAAAAAACTATTTGTCGTTTTATTTATCGTTATGCTACTCAGCTTCACCTTTGTCAGCCAACTAGTGGCTGCCTCAAAGAAGAGCGCTGCGTATATTGAATCGTCAGCGGTCGCAGCCGAACCAGATGGCAATTTTATTAGCCTAGATGCTAATGGAAACCTAACAGCCCTTCAGGCGCAAAATGCGCCGGGCGGCCGGACGTGGTATATCGACAACATCCGGTTTGATTCAGGCGCCGTCGCTAGCGGTTCGTTTCACTATGACACCCAGCCCTACAACCCATTCGCTGGGCAGTATGGCACCTACTCCAACATCAATATCAATGTCACGAGCCTAGATGGAACGGTTAGAGAGTTTCGCATCGTCAATCCAGACTCTGATGGCAACGAGCGTTATCTAAGTATGGTCGCCGCAACCGGCGGGGACTTAACCGGCGCTCCCTTTCTGGCGCTGACCCCGGCCATCAGCATGACTAACGCTGGCGGTGTGATCGAGATCTTGCCAGGTCCTCAGAACCTCTCTTACCTGGGCGTTTGCCGAAGCCCAGATTGTGGCTTTGCAGAAGAACCCTACGAGGAAGCGCTGGCAGGCGGCCAGATTATCGCCGGACCACGCATTTGGCATCTGACAATGTACGCTTTGATTCTGGTGCCGTGGCAACCGGTTCCTTTGTTTATGACACGTACCCCTACAACCCCTTTGCTGGCCAGTATGGCACATACTCCAACATCAACATTGATGTGACCAGCCCCAATGGGACAGTCAGAGAGTTTCGGATTGTCAATCCAGACTCTGATGGCAACGAGCGTTATGTGAGTATGGTCGCAGCAACGGGCGGCGATTTGACCGGTGCCCCTTTTATGGCATTGACCCCGGCATTCAGCATGACGAACAAAGGTGGCACTATCGACATCTTGCCCGGCCCCCAAAACCTCTCCTATTTAGGCGTTTGCCGGAGCCCAGATTGTGGCTTTGCAGAGGAACCCTATGAGGAGGCGATGGTCGGCGGCCGGATCATATCTAATCCAGGGCTACAACGGTGGTATGTAGAAGGAGTTCGCTTTGACTCTGGTGCTGTTGCAAGCGGCTATTATGACTACGACGAATTGCCCTATAACCCCTTTGCTGGTCAATATGGCAGATATGCAAATATCAATATCGATGTGACCAGCCCCAATGGGACAGTGCGGAAGTTCCGCATCGTCAACCCAGACTCTGATGGAAATGAGCGTTATCTGAGTATGGTTGCGGCAACGGGTGGTGATCTAACGGGTGCCCCCTTCATGGCGCTAACACCAGCCATTAGCATGACCAACGGTGCTGGCCCGATCAACATCTTGCCTGGCCCTCAGAACCTCTCCTATTTAGGCGTTTGCCGGGACTCAGGCTGTACCTTTGCAGAGGCACCCTACGAAGGGGCGGTGGCTGGCGGCCGCATTGTTCGAGAAGTGGCACCACCCACGATTCTTAGTAACAACTCTGTTAATGTGATTGAGAATCAATCAGACGCCATTGATGTTGAATCAACCGACAACCTTGATACAGAAGGGAATGGGCTGGTCTATAGCATCAGCGGTGGTGCTGACCAAGCACTCTTCAACATCGATGTTAACACCGGCCTGGTCACGTTTATTGATGTGCCAGATTATGAAGCTCCGGCCGACGCAGGGGCAGACAATGTCTACAATATACAAGTTACCGTCACCGATTTGGGCGGACGCACGGCCGTGCAAGATATCACCATCATCTTGATAGATGAAATAGAAGATACGACGCCGCCAACGGCCAACCCAACCTTTGACCCATCAGCCAACTCTGCGGGCTGGCACAGTGGTGATGTCACCATCACTTGGAACTAGACCGATGAAGCAGGTGGCAGCGGCATCGACCCCAACAACTGTGAGCTAACCAGCACACTGGCGGGTGAAGGTCCTATGGCGATTGTTGGGCAGTGTGCCGATTTAACCGGTAATCTTGGTCTGCAAGGGTCCGGCTCAGTCAACATCGATAAGACCGCACCAGTTGCCAACCCAACCTTTAACCCAGCCTCCAACGCGGCCGGCTGGTACAACGCAGATGTCACCATCACTTGGAACTGGAGCGACCCAGCATCCGCCAACGGTACTCCCCTGAGCGGTCTCGACCCCGACAACTGTGAGCTAACCAGCACGCTTGCGGGGGAAGGTCCCCTAGCAATTGTGGGGCAATGTCCCGATTTAGCCGGTAATCTCGGTCTGCAAGGGTCGGGTTCAGTTAGCATTGATAAGAGTGCGCCTAATACAACCATTACGGCGAGCCCGCCAGCCGTCAGCCCTTCCTCCGATGCCAGCTTCACCTTTAGCGGCGCCGATGCCCCCACTGGCGCCCCCTCTGGCGTGGCGAGCTTTGAGTGTCAGCTTGATGGTGGCGGCTTTAGCGCCTGTGAAAGCCCGATAAACTTCGGCGGCATACCTCTTGGTGAACACACCTTTGAGGTACGTGCTGTTGACCTTGCCGATAACATCGATCCGACCCCGGCAAGCTATATATGGACAGTAACTCCTGACGGACCCGTTGACACAACGGCCCCCACGGCCAATCCTACACTTGACCCAGCAGCCAACACCGCAGGCTGGCACAACATAGACGTAACCATTACCTGGAACTGGACAGATGAGCCAGACGGTAGTGGAATCGACCCTGATAACTGCACCCTCACCAGCATCGTGACAAACGAAGGCAGCAGTGGGGCAGCAGCAAGCTGTGCTGATCTAGCAGGCAACAGTGGATCTACCGGCATCGGTGTCAACATCGACAAAACCGCAGGAGAGACCACGATAACCACAAACCCACCGGCCACCAGCACAACGGGCGATGCCAGCTTTACTTTTAGTGGCACAGATGCCATTTCGGGAATCGCCAGCTTTGAATGTCTGCTTGATGATGGCACGATCGGTATCGGTGCCCCTTGTACCAGCCCACAGAATTACACGGGCTTGGCGAGTGGTACCTACACCTTCTCGGTGAACGCTATTGACGTGGCAGGCAATATCGACCTAACACCAGCCACCTTTACATGGACTGTTGAAACACCTGATCCAGATACAACCGCACCCACAGCAAGCCCAACCTTTGACCCAGCCCCTAATGAACGTGGTTGGTTCACGAGTGATGTGACCGTTACCTTTAACTGGACAGACAACCCAGGTGGCAGCGGGGTTAACCCAGATGCGTGTAATTTAACGACGGTTGTGACAGCTCAAGGAAGTAACGTTGGGTATGGCGGCGGCTGTTCAGACTTGGCTGGCAATGTGGGCGAG
>JBGCDP010000196.1:0-2727 GCA_045105475.1 Anaerolineae bacterium | reverse complement strand
CCAGCGATATCGAAATAGGGTCTTCTTCATATCGGGCAAGATCAAGCCCTTCTTGAAAAAGCTTTTCGGCCGTCTCCATATCCCCTTGTAAATATTTGACGCGCCCCAAGCCGTTTAACGCTTCTAGCTCAACCAAGCGTGATCCAGTCTCGTGGCTGCGGCTGAGAACGTGTTTAAACGCACTGTCGGCCGTTGGGTAATTTCCCAGCCCCGCTTCAAATTCTGCTTGCCATAGAGCTGACCTGAGCGAGAAAGTAGAACCATGGTCAAGTGAAGCTAACTTTTCTACTAATTCCAGCCCCTCGGCAATCCACCCTTTTGCAAAATAAAAATTGCAGAGTGCTTCTAGCGCTGTCTCAGCCTTGATCCAACGATCATTGGCTGAGTCGGTTAGGATTGGAATCAGCCGTTGCCACACCCCACGAATATCGTCGATGTAGGCTTCAACTTCCGTGAACAGTGAAGTCGGCCCACCTTGCCGCAGTCCTTCGCCTCGTATATCAAGAAAATCGATAAAATAGTCGATGTACCGGGTTTCAAGAGCATCTTTTAGCTCGTGTTCGATTACCAACTGCTCTAAAGCAAACTGACGGAGCAGACGGTGCATTTCGTATCGCTTGGTTAAGCCTTCATCGGTTGGGATTACTTTGAGTAATGAGTGATTAACTAAAAGGTCAAGGATCGCTTCTGACGCAATTGCGACTGTTTGTGCTGCACCCACATCGAATCGAGAATTAAAAATAGCAAGCTGGCAAAAGCTGGCTTTTTCAGCCATGCTGAGTCGCTGGTAGGAGTAGGCAAACACCCTCCAAAGCGATCGATGCCGGTCTGGGGTGTTGCGCATTGGGGAAGCTAAGTTTGAAGATTCGAAAATGATTTGTTCTTTGATTTCGGCCGGTGTTAAGTGGTCTAGCAATGCGGAGGCCATTTCGATGCCGAGTGGAAACCCATCTAACAAGTGGCAAATATCGCTGATGATCAAAAGCTCGAAGAGGTTTAAGTTAAAACGAGTGTTGATGCGTCGGCCGTTTTTGATAAAGAAATCGGTGGCTGGATACGTTTGGGCCAATTCAATAGGTCTGGTTTCATCACTCTCTTGCTCTATATCCCATTGCCAAGATTTAGGGGGGAGCCTTAACCCATCTAAACCAAAGACCCACTCCTGAGTTAAGCTTATTTTAGTCCGTGACGTGACGACGATTTTGAGTCCAGGGGAGGCATGAATGAGTGCTTCGATAAGTTGAACACCGGTATCGGCAGCGGCCGATTCAGTTAACAGATGCTCCATGTTGTCGAGCAATATCGCTAACTCTTTCCCTTTAACGTGGTTTACCAATTCCTCTTGGGGGGAGGCATCTCCTGAAATTGCTAACCCAAGTCCGGTAATCAGTGCCGTTGCTAGATAGTTGGCTGACGAAAGCTGAACCAATGGGATGTAAAAAATGCCGTCGGGAAACGGGCCAGGAAAACGGCCGCAGAGCATTTCTCCTAGAGCGATGAGCAGGCGTGTTTTGCCAATTCCTCCCGGCCCAAGAATCGTAAGCAAGCGGCAGGTGGGGTCCATTAGTTGGTTGAACAGGGCCAAAAGCTCTGTGTCTCGGCCGATAAAAGGGGTTGTTTGCGGGGGGAGATGAGACGGTGGCCGTGATTTGTGGGAGCGAATACGAGCGTGGAGCAGTAGCGTTTCTTCTGACGGAACAATGTCTAATTCGCTTTTTAACAGGGCGGCGAGAGTCTTGTATTGCCGTAACGCTTCGCTCTTCTTGCCCGTGCGCCACTGTATCTCCATCAATAATCTTTGTAACGCTTCATTGTACGGATCAAGCTCTACCAGCCGTTTTGCACTGGCAAGTGCAGTTTGATACTCGCCCGCTCTAACCGATGATCGAACCATTTTCTGCACGGTATGTTCAATCTTTTGTTGTAAACGGTCACGGTAACCGCTTAGCCAATGCTCAAATTTAGGTGAATTTGATAGATGAAAGCCTGGCATGAAAACGGCTTGATCTGTCGCCAGAAGTAACGGGAGTCTTTGACGCAGATCAGGGTTGATTTGTGCTGTATTTGATGAAGCTAGGAAGTTGTCTAATGTTTTTTCAAGCTCAAGCGCATCGATTGTAAACGGAGATGTTTGATTAAAGGTGACCTCTTTTCGGGTGATGGTGAGGTTACTCTGAAATTTCGGCCGGAGTAGGCGTAGGGTGGAGCGAAGATTAGCGGCCGCATGTTCTTGCCCTTTATCGGGCCAGAAAAATGTTGCCAAGAAATCTCTTGAAAATGATTGAGGATTATAAGCGAGGTAAATCAGCAGCGCCGTGGCGGTTCGTGAACGCAAAGATGGGATTGTTTTCCCGTCCACCCAGAATTTCACCTCGCTTAGAAGGTTCATTTTTATTCTCATAAATCGGGACTGATTTTAGCGCAGTGCGCACGTTCTGTGCACGCAAAAAAAGTATAGTGATCTTGCAGATAAAACTACTTTTTTTGTGACTGTGATGCAATGAAACGGAGCTCGAATCTAAGCTTTGTAACGCAGATGTAACATCAAATCTGCTTTCGTTAATGGCTCAACATGGAGAAAAAAATGAGAAAAATTGTGAGTGTAATAGGAATGGCGGCCGGATTGGTTGCCCTTTTGATGTTTGCGGTTGTGTCGGCCGCACCTGATCAGCCAGATGCCAGTAGCATCATGATCGGTCCAATTTATCAAGGGACCGACACCACTGT
>JBGCDP010000195.1:0-14477 GCA_045105475.1 Anaerolineae bacterium | reverse complement strand
AGGCGGTTCTCTGAGCTTGCCTGTGAGTCTGGATGCCGTTCTTGAGCCAATTCGATTGTTTCTGGCACCAAACAGTGATTGGTGTGCGTAATCGGAGTCTCCTCTAGCTCAACGATGTGGTAATGAGTCGCCATCGCTTCGATGTTGTATCCACGCCCTGTCTTATCAAATAACAGATAGTTATGTGCGCCCGCTAATTCGACGTCTGTTATGCATTTTAGAGCATCATCGATATTGTCCTGCTGTAAGACTTTGCGGACGACGAACGGCCATGTGACGCCAATCCCGCCATCAGCCCCCATCAGGTTGTTAATACCGACAGATATACCATGTTCATTCATCCCAATCTGTCCCAAACAGCCTGCGGCCGTCATCACCATCGCATTAGGACCATCTTCAGGTTGAACATCGAGCAAAACAAGATGCTCAGTTGCAGCTTCGTGCATATCCCAAGTTTGGCCAAAAAAGCCAGCACCATCAGCCGCACTGTCCGGCACAATAAAGGCGGTGCAGTCATCGATGGCGAGGGCAGGCTCAAGCATCGTTTCACGTTTGCTCACCCCATAAACCGTGTCGATAAAGTCAGTAAACCCACTGACGATAATCAGTTCGCCCATGCTTAACCCAGTAGCGGCCGCCATTCCTCGCATTTCTTCGACAAGGTCCGGTGCGTATGCCTCATGATGCGGCATCGTTTCTTCAGCTAGAGCGATGATATCTGCAGGGCTCTTGCTAAAGCCACCGCTCCACTGACCGCTAGCGACAAGCCCTACGCGATTCTCGGCAAAATGCTTGATTGAATCTTTCCACTGTTCGCCGTGTTGATAGCCACGATCATAAGCAGAACCAGTTAAAGTTGTTACACGTAATTTTTTGCTCATAAGTTATTAGCATTTCAGCATTTCAGCCAGTCAGCATCGGTCTGTTTACACGCCAACCCGCCTATCAATTGCAACCATCTGTCAAACAATGGCGTTCGCCATTCGCTCCCTTTTTAAATGTCTGACGACAAACGAGCGACTTGATCATCATAGTAAGTGACATCACCCGGCCGTAATCCCGCCACTCGCCAATTCATGAAAAATATCGCTAAACGAGCTTTTGTTTTATCTTCTTTGGCTTTGCGTTCCCATCCAGATTCGGCCGCCATACAAGCGGAATAAAACAGATCAGTCGCTCGGTCCATCAGCGGCCGGAAATAGATGGCTCCTGTCAGCTCATCCATTTTCAAAACCTCGTTCATTTCACCTTCTATTTTTTCTAACTGATGCAACCCCTCAGACTTTAATTCAGGCATAAAAGTATTGGTAAACAATTCACGAATATGGGCAAAGAATGCTTTGTGGATATCACTTTTACGAATATCGCGTTGAACCTGAGCCATCAATACATTTGCAGCCCCTTCCCAAGTTTCATACACCAAATTGTCACGCATCAATCGAGGCAATACGCTAAACGATTCTATCGTACCGTTACCGCCCAATATCTCAATCCCCTGCTGGACAACATCATGCGACAACACGGATGAGCGGTATTTATTCAGATTAACCGCCATCCTCAAAAACGCTTTATCATCATCAGACGCTTTGCCCATTTCAATATCGTCCCAAACTTTGGTGATCCGCATCGTACCGGCAAACATAGCAGCCCAATCCGCTTTCATTTTAGTGAGCTGGTCTTGTACCAGCGGAAACCGAATGATCGGTTGACCAAATGCCAGCCGGCTGTTGGCGTAGCTCCACGCAACCAACAAGGCTCGCCGTGCGTTGCCCGTACACATGAAGGCGTTATAAATGCGTGACGTGTTGATGACATGGGTCATCGCATCGGTAAATTTACCAACATGCCAAGCTTTAACATCATTAAAAGTCACTTCGGCCGTTGCCAGCGAACGTGTCCCCATTTTGTCTTTCAACTTGTGGATGACCATTCCGTTTAGAGCGCCACTGTCTAGATGACGAGGCACTAAGAACAGGCCTAAACCTTTCGTTCCTTCTTCACTACCCATCCGAGCGGTAACTAAGGCTAAATCGGCCGTCACATTGGAACAAAACCACTTATCACCGTTCAAATACCAAATATCACTGCCGCTGTCTTCAGGTGTTGCTGTAACTGAGTTGGCCCCAACGTCTGAACCACCCTGAACTTCTGTCATAAACTGTGCGCCTGTAAAATTACTGTCGTAATTTTCATCTAGCAGTCTGGGTAAAAACTTCTCACGCACACTGTCAGATGCCGTATGCTGCAAAACCTTAATCACCCCGGCCGTACATGCAAGCGGGCAATTGTGCCCAGCTTCTCCGTTTTGGGCAGACAGGTAGAACTTGGCCAATGCGACTTTATTATTCCCCAATTCAGCCAAAGCCGACATCGGTCCACCAGCATAAATGTGCCTGCCGGCCGCATGGTAGTCAGGATGAAACTCAACATCATACACAGCTCGGCCGATCCCGTCCGTTGTGTGCAAACGGGGCAGGTTTTCATTTAGATTAGATGAACGTACCAGCGAATCTACTTCCTTCGCTAAAACAGAGCCAAACTTATACAGCTCAGGCATCACAGCCACATACTTTTGTTTACCCAAGTAGAGTTCGAGCTTCCGCTGCAGGTCTTTATCGGCCGAAAAATAATTATCTGGTTGGCCAGTTATCCATTCTGCCAGGCGGTTTTGCCCAATTTCATTTGCCGGTGCAGTATCTGCATCAACGTGGAAAGTAATTTTTTGTTTATTCATCAATCTATTCTCTTAACAATTTTATTACCAGCGCAATCGATGCACTGACAGCCGCTAAAGCCCCGATACTTGCGAACCCACCGCCGATTAAGAACAGTGTGTCAAGCCACGTGGGCAGGAAAAATCCGGCAAACATAATCAAAAAACCGATCACGATGCACACAGCTGCAACTTGAAGCAATCTTTTCATCGCCATTAATCAGCCATCAACAACATCGCTAGCAGTGTTGTGCGTTCAACCAGCTTTTCTGGAAAGATAAATTCGTGATCTGCATGTGCCCCATCACCGACTGCGCCTAATCCGTCTAATGTTGCACAGTATAGCGATGTCGTATTGCCATCGCTGCCGCCGCCCACATCAGATTCAACAAACGTGACTCCCATCGCTTCACCGATCGCTTCGGCTTTCTGCCACAGCTCACGGTTGCGTGGGGTTCGTTCCATTGGTGGGCCAGTCATCCCAGCAATCTCTAGCGTGACACCTTCAACATTTGGTGTGACCGCTCGGATCGCTTGCTCCAGTTCTTCAGCATCATCAATGGTCCAGAAACGGACGTCTACATTCAGTTCACACTCGGCCGCAATCACATTCGGCCGGCTACCGCCGCTAATCACGCCTGGGTTGACCGACTTGCCGTTGGGATAATCATTTAAAACAACCAATTGCTGAACCACATTTGCCATCGCCGTAATTGCGCTGGCCCCTTTTTCAGGGTCAAGTCCAGCATGTGACGGGATTCCAGTGGCTTTAATTGTAAAGCGACCGCCCCCTTTACGTGCCGTTTTGATTTTGCCATCTTGATCTTTTGAGGGTTCAAGCACCAGTGCTCGACTCGCCCGCTTGGCCATTTCGGCCATTGTGCCACGCGACTCTGGGCTGCCGACTTCTTCATCAGAGTTTAAAATTACAACTGGCGCAATTTTTGGTGTCAACCTTAGCTTTTTTAAACAGCGGATCGCTGCGATCATCATTGAGTCGCCTGTTTTCATATCGAAAACGCCCGGACCACGCAGCTTATCTCCGTCATGCTTGATCGGCATATGGGCCAAGGTGCCTACCGGCCAAACAGTATCAGTATGCCCGACCATCATTTGAAAAGGGGCATCATCCGCCATGTCATTCGGTCGAGCGATCAAAATCCCACCTGATTTTTCTCCAGGGCGAATCGTGACTTTGTAATCAAGCGCTTCAAGCTCATCTTTAACGATTTGCTGCACACCGATCTGCGTTTCCGGCCGATCAGTCGGCGACTCTACTTGAACCAAACGCTTGATTAAATCAAGCAAAAAATCTTTTTCTTCTTCAGATTCTAAAAGTGTACGAATTTGAGAGGCATGGTCTTTCTTTGTCATAGACTCAATTATCAGGGGGGAACAGACAAGGCGCAAGCTACGAGAGACAATCAGTAAAAAATCTACTAAAACCTATACGCATTCTAAGACGGTCAAGATTTCAACTTGAGATTGAGCATATAGCCCAAATAAGACGGGAGGATTTTTGTACCAACTGGTAAAAACGTCCTAGACGACAGATCAGGAGACTATTTTTATTGCCTTCAAAATAGTTTAGGGTACTAGTTGGAACGGGCTGCCTTTGCAAAAATCAAACCGTTCATAACTGACAAAAGAATAAATTCCAATTGAGTCTTAACCGATTTTTGCTGTACCCAAAATCGGCCGTAACACCTTGCCACAAACAGGCTTTCTTAAGAGCAAGAATCAGTCAATTAATCAGGTACAAACTATGAACATTCAAGCCAACAAGATGCACTTCAATAAAAATTACAAATCATTATCCCGCTTGCTTATCGCACTTTTTGCAATACTTGCATTAGGGTCAGGTATAGCGACTGTATGGGCGGCCCCAAATGCAGCAGTACTCACGCTGAGCCAAAAAGTAGGCGATAGCGAACCCCTTTTGGGCGGAACGATTAGTTACGACATCGTGCTCGGAAATTCTGGCACCGATCCAGTTACAGACAAAGGCTATAACGTAACTATCTCCAACACATTGCCGGTTAGCATTACTTTTGTCAGCGCGACAATAAACCCGACCCAAATCAAAACAAATGATACAGGCTCCACGGTTTTAATCTGGGACAATATTGCAGACTTAGAAGTAAACGAACAATTAGAGCTATCGATCATTGGATCGATTGACCCTGCTATCAGCTTAAGCGACTCTCTAACAAATACAGTGGTCGCCCGCATGAATGAAGCCCCTGATAATAGCTTAAGCTGGCAGAAAGAAGTCGATTCCAACGTAGCCGCTCTTCAAGCTTTAGAAATTGAAGCGAAAGCGATCCAATCTACCGCTGATGAGCAAGCAACTGGTGCAGGTGAATATGATGGCAGCGCCGATTGGCCTTACAAATATCAAGCAACTGTTCAAAATAACAATGTAGCATCTACAGAAGATGTGGTTGCTACGATTAAGCTACCCGCCGGTGTCGCATATATGGGTGGCGCAACGATAAGTCCAAATCCTAACGGTAGTTCAGCCACACCTGTCCTAGCCTTAAATGACGATGGGTCTTTAACACTCGAATGGTCATTGGGAACCCTAACAACTGCACAATACGCAAGCCCCGTCGTCATTACATTCGATACCGCCATTCCTTATCGGTTTCGAACTGCAAACAACACGCTGGCGGCATCTGGCCCGTTTGCAGGTCCGATGAGCGGAACCATTATTCCAGAAGATGCTCTGATGGAAGTCACATATGAAGCAACTGGTCTTTATGCTGGAAATCCAACGGCCGATGGCACCATGTCAACCCCAGACGATGATAAAACAGTCAAAGTGACGGCCGAATATCTAACAATTGCAAAATCTGCATCACCCGGCATCGTAGGTATCGGTGAAAGCGTCACCTTTAACATCAACTACTATGTTTCAGAATACTACACAACTACCAACGTCATTATCACCGACATTTTGCCGGACGGGATGACCTTTGATTCATCGTCTCTCTTCCCAAGTAACATTGAAGAAAACACACCGGGTACAGGGGAAACGAGGCTTACATTCGACATCCCCACCACAAAAACAACACCGGGAAACTCTGGCACCGTTGTCATAACCGCCACGGTTGATACCACGTACGACCGTGCACCCTACACGAACGAACCAATTGTTTCTGGTGATAGCCTGACCAATCAAGCCGTTTTAGCCAATGACTGGCAAGATATTATTGATCCAGCACGAGCAGCGGTTGGAAATCCCGATACGTCAAATGCAACAGTTCAAACACGCAAACCGACATTAGCCAAAGATGTCAAAGACCCGAACACTGGGAATTGGGGCGACCACTCCTACGGCTTTACTGGCGATACCATTTATTTCCGAATTCAATTTGATCAAGCCGCAGACGTCGACGGTAAAGAAGTCGTTATTCGCGACTTTTTACCACGCGGAATGACATTTGACGCCAGCACCGACAGCTATACCTCCAGCGGTACGTTTAGCGATAGTGGAAGCTGTTCCACAAATCCTAGCTCACCCACTGTAGGTGATCTAAATGGGCTGCAATTTTTAGAATGGCGGTTGTGTAATGTTGATCAAGGTAGCACTTGGGAAGGGATATTTGGCGCAACTTTAGGTGCAACCCCAGACCTTGAAGCAGGTTGGATCGTGGGCAACTTCGGCAAATTGAGTTACCAAAACACCTATGCAGATGGGTATAGCGAACGTGATTTTGCGACAGTTGATTACGACGCACCAAACTTAGTCCTGACCAAATCAGCAACGCCAGAGAGCGGTCTAATCGGTGCAGACACGGTTAACTATACGATTTCAGTTGAAAATACTGGTGCTGCCACGGCTTACAACCTTAATCTAGCGGACTTTGTTCCTGAATGGCTTGAATTTGATGCGGTCGGTGGAAACAGTAGTGCTGAAAGTAGCTCATTCACGGCCGATTCAGGAGCACAAGCTGGCACAAGTGGCACCCTCACCTGGGGGCAGATCAGCAGCTTAGCAGCTGGAGAAACCCTCACTTACACTTACTCAGCAACGGTACTCAACGGTGTGACTCCAGGCTATCCGCTTAATAATATTGCCACCATTGCTTATAACAGCCGTTCAGATAATACCGGTCAAGCTTGGAATCATTCAATCGACACAGCGCAAGACAATACAGCCGAGAAAACGGTCTATGTCGAAGGGTTAACCGTCTCCAAAGACATGACACCAGACAAAGTAACAGTCGGTGACGTAGTGACTTGGACGATAACAGGAAAAGTACCCAAAGGTGTAAACGCCCATTTCCCAGTTGTTGAAGAAAACAATCTACCAACAGGGTTTGACTACATTACAGGCACAACCACTGTCAGCAATGCAAGCTTAGCTCCAGTTGGAGACCATCCTATCAATCCACTCGATGATGGGAATCAAGATCTACGCTGGTTCTTAAACTCAATTGATAATTCCGGCTCCGGCACAGAACATCAATTTACTATTGAGTTTCAAACGTTATTTACTGGGGTTAAAGGGACCGATTCAAGCAAAAGCTATTTCACCAGCAATTGCCGGAATTACAATAAGAAAAACACCGTTTATGTCGGTTGGTATTCAACAGCAAACGGCTTTGAAAACCAAAACCAAGCTGAGGATAGCTTGAGTACCTCTTATGACTACAAGAGTCCGGCCGGAACCGCCACGATTAAATTGCGCCAACCCTGTTTAACGATTGAAAAAACATCCCAATATGCCAATGTAGGCGCTGGCGGTAATTTCTACTTCGAACTGACGATCAATAACACAGGTGAGGTAGCTGCATATGATGTAGAGATCTCTGATTCATTACCGGCCGGTCTTACTTTCTCCAGCCTGAATCCGATCACCATAACACCAACACCTGGCATTGCTGGACATTCTGCAAACAACGAAGGCACTTCCACAGAGCTGGCTTTTTCAATTAATGAAATACCAGCAGATGGGACGGCGACGATTCGCTATTACGTTAATAGCGCAACCGACCTGTCAGCCTCTCTAGACCTCGTTAATTCTGCCAAAGTAGACACTTATTCAACTCAGCCCGGCACACCGGCTGATTCAAACAGTGACACACTGTCGGATGAACGTACCTACAGTGGACCGACCACAACAAAAACCATTAACACCTATGGTATTTCAATCTATAAAGAATCTAGCCATCCGGAAGAATTAACTTTTGGCAGCACCATTTTCTACACGCTGACGGTTCCGAAAGATGGAATCAATGCGGTCATGTACGACGTGACAGTGACTGACCAGCTTCCAGCAGGGATGGAACCCGTCAATGCAAGCTTTGGCTCGTTTGATGGGAACGTCTTCTCTGCAAGCTATGCTCAGATCGACAAGTTGGAGCAAGAGACCATCGTGATCGAAGCAATTATTCCGCTAACAAGCACCCTAAATGATGGTGACTATCTTGTTAATGGCGCAACTGTTACGACTGACCAAGATTCTAAATCGAGCAATGTGGTGGAGGATATTATTTCCGCCCCAGCACTTGTGGTTGAAAAGACAAGCAATTTGTTTGTTGTTGCCGCAGGTGACACGCTTAGCTACACCGTTAAGGTTAAAAATGTGGGTACTGGTACCGCTTATAACATAAGCGTCACGGATGTCTTGCCCGCGAATCAAACCTTTTTAGCTGGTGAAGATGGTCAGTGGTCAATTGCAGAACTAACAAGTGGGCAGGAGCAAACGTTTACTTTTGCCGCATCCGTAGACAGCGCAACCCAAGGGGTAGCGTATACAAACAGTGTATTTGCATCCGGTGAAGATTCTCAAGGGAATCAGATTCCGGCCGATAATAGCGCACGCGTGCCGGCCGATAACGATCCATTAGACCTTGGAAAAGCTACCGTTTATGGCGGCCCCTTAGTCTGTAATTCTGAAATCAAAAATGTCGCGTTTGAAGACTTAAAAAATCAAGGTTGGAGCGACTGGGATTACAACGATCTTATCGTGAAGGTTGAGACAGAGCTTTGTTTCACCCCACCCGTTGCACCAACTACCCGAGCTAGCAATATCACTTGTTCCGATGTGACAATCGAGGCGGAAAGTGCAACCTTGGCCGGTTTTGCCATTGTGGCAGATGATGCAGCAAGTGGTGGTCAATATATCCACACCGCTGATTCAGCCAGCGATTTTGACCCATCAGATCCAAATGCAGCAACAAGCGCTGAATTCAGTTTCAATGTCACCACCCCCGGCCGCTACAAGTTTACCGGCATCGTTGAAGGTACCAGCATTTTTGCGGATTCATTCTGGTTCAAAGTTGATAATGGCGAAACGATTCAGTGGCAGGTCCCACGTGATGGCGGCTTCGTTGCAGATGATGTGGCTGACTTTGTCAATAACATCGATCCGTTCACATTTGACTTGGCTGTAGGGAACCATACCGTCACAGTTTACCAACGAGAGGACGGTGCTCGCTTAGACAACCTAACGATGGTATGTGAAGGGACATCTGAAACATATGAACCGAACACTCTGGCGACCGCTACGATTACGTACACGGCCGGTGCACGTGGTTCAACATTTAATCATTCACTCAAACACACGCTCGACACAGTCGGCGGTGGACAAGCGAGCTGGTCTCTATACAGCTCAACCGATGCTTTACTTGATAGCGAAAGTTTAAGCTTTGGCGACATTGCAGATTTCACTATTTTGCCAGACACCATGGACGCTTTGCCGCCCTATTATCCAGAATCGTACAAAGCTCAAACCAACACACGTAAGGAACAAGCTACATACACCGCTGGTCAATGGGCCGTTCTGTCAGTGGCACTGGATGATGCCAGCTCAAATCCAAAAGATGGGTTACAGGCGCTCCCGTGGGACGTTTACCTGCCGGTAAAAGATACTGGTGAAGAAGTCCATCTTCTCGTCCCGGGTCACTTTGATAATACCCAAGCGGTTTTGAGCAACTATGATCCGACATCTCCTCTTCTAGGCCAGAGTTTGCCGCTTGGTTTCTCATTTGAAGATGACTGGCATTGGACAACTGAATTTGAAGGGGTTTGGAAAGCGTATCCAACATACGTCGACTTTATCGAATCAGGCCGTTCAGAAAACTTGGATTGGTACTATCTGCAAAATTCAATCGATTGGTTCATTTGGGAAACCCACTTTGGATCAGACGTTCCATTCAGCAATCAACGTAGAACGCCCGATATTACCAGCCGCTATCAGGGGACACCTGTTGTTGCTGATCTAAGCGGAAACGGAAATCAACAAATCATTGTTGGTGATGTGCTAGCCAATGAAGTCAAGGTTTATTCAAATGACCAGACTCTCGTTTGGAGTGCATCAACCGGCGGTGGTATCCGTGGCGCAGTGGCAGTCGGCAATCTTGACGGTGACGCTCAAATGGAATTGGTTGCGCTAGCTGAAGATGGCAAGCTTTATGGATGGAATCATGATGGCTCAGTTCTAGCTGGATATCCGATTCAAATCATTGACGGCCGCCTATTGTCAGCACCAGCTTTAGCCGATATTGACGGTGATGATGAACTTGAGATTGTGATATCAGCTTCAAACGGCCGCCTGTATGTCCGTGAGGCAGATGGCAGCGCGAAATGGAATGCCAGCTTGGGTGACATTTCCGATACCTTTGGCAACCAAAGTGTCAACAGCTCAGCTGTTATTGCCGACATCGATGGTGACACAGACTTAGAAATCTTGGTTGGGTCATTCGACAAATGTCTCTACGCCTTTGATCACACCGGAAATCAGCTATGGAAAAGCTGTACGGGGGACATCATCGTCTCAACCCCGGCCGTAGGCGAAGTTGCACCGGATTCTCAAGGATCTGAAATTATTTTCGGATCGGGTGACGGTTTCATCTATGTACTCAATAAAAATGGGGACATCTACTGGAAACGTGAAACAGGCAACATCATCCAATCCTCACCGCTACTGGCTGACATCAGCGGCAACGGTTTTAATGATGTAATCATTGGTAGTGACGATGACAAGCTGCATGCACGTGACTTCGAAGGCAACGTTATTGCTGGCTGGCCACAGGCCACAGCCGGTAACATCGTCGGGCAAGCAACCCTAGGCGATATTGACCAAGATGGCGAAGATGAAATCCTAGTCGGCAGTAGCGACGGGACGGTTTACGCATTTGAAAAAGACGGAACGTTGGTGAATCCCGGCTGGCCAAAACAGACAAATGCATCAATTAAAGGCAGCACCGTTATTGTTAATATCGATGGTGATGCAGACCTAGAAGTGGTTGCGGCCGACTTTAAAGGCAACTTGTTTATCTGGCAGCCAGAAGACAATATCGCACAGATCTTCTTGCCGCTTGTTGGGCGTTAATCCAGCTAGCTCTTAGAGCGATTTAGAACCGGCCGGTTACCTCGTATTTCTAATACTGAAGTAACCGGCCTTTTTGCTTTTTGTAAACAGAAGAGGTCAAGTCGATCGATCCTAATTGGCAAATATTCGCACCGCTTCCCTTTGGCGATTTTCACTGGCTTATGTCACAATCGGCCCCATGGAAAAAACTGAGAATATTTTGACTCCTAAGGGAGTCACCGCGGCCGGAAATCAACAGACCGCTCAGGCTGGTGCTGACATTATGTCAGCCGGTGGCAACGCGGTAGACGCAGCCATCGGTGCCGCATTTGTTTCTTTTGTCTCGGAAGGGGCACTGGTAAACTTTTGTGGCGGCGGTATCGCCCAAGTAATGGACCCAAACTCTGGCCAAGCCATAACCTACGACTTTTTCTCAAACATGCCTGGGTTAAATCGGAAATCTAGCGAACAACCACTAGATTTCAACAAAATCACAGTAGATTTTGGATCAACCACACAAGATTTCTTCGTTGGCAGAGGGTCAGTTGCAGTTCCAGGCAACCTATTTGGCTTATGCGCCATGCATCGGGATTTCGGCCGACTGCCGCTCACTGAGGTACTACAACCTGCCATTGATCTGGCTCGAAATGGTGCACCACTAGATGATTTTCAAGCACTTTGCAGCGGCCTGCTCAAGCCGATATTTACTGGTACCCCATCGGTCCAATCGATTTATGAACCCAATGGCAAGTTCGTCACCAAGGGGGACTTGATTCAGATTCCAGATTTAGCCGATACAATTGAAGAAATTGCGCGAGAAGGAGAACGGCCGTTACGCTTCGGCCGACTAGCAGAAGCCTTAGTCGCAGATCAAGAAGCACACGGTGGGCTCGTCACCCGCCAAGATTTAGCCAGCTATAACGTGGTCCGCTCACAACCGATCCGTATACCCTATCGTGATTATGAGGTCTTGCTCCCTCGCCCTGCTTCAACCGGTGGCGTATTAACCGCTTTTACGCTCAAACTACTTAGCCGATTCAATTTACCTGAGTTCAAGCACGGCTCGGCCGACCATCTACAAATTTTGGCAGAAGCGATGTCCGCTTCAACTCGTGCTCGACCGCATTGGGAAGAAGGGCGTCATCGATTAAAGATAAACGAAGCGATCGATCGCTTTTTAGCGGATGAGTTCGTCGCTGACTATGCGACAGAAGCGATGACAGCGATTATTCGCGGCCGGCCGTCACGCATCCAAGATGAAAATTTGTCTCATAACGATACAAGCCACATAAGCGTCGTTGATTCCAGCGGGATGGCGGTTGCCATCACCACCTCATCAGGGGAATCGGCCGGATATGTGGTTCCTGGAACCGGGCTCATACCCAATAACATGCTGGGTGAAGAAGATTTGTTCCCAGACGGTTTCCATAACTATCCGGCCGGAGAGCGTATCTACACCATGATGACCCCGACAATCGTGCTGAAAGATGGCAAAGTGCAGTTGGTTACAGGCTCTGGAGGCAGCATTCGCATCCGCAGCGCAATTTTGCAGATTATCAGCAACGTCCTCGATTTTGGGTTGCCACTTGATCAGGCAACGGCCCATCCACGCGTCCATCTTGAACGCAAACTTTTGCAGTGCGAAGCGGGTACAGATTCGGCCGCAATGGATGAGCTTGAGTCGCTGGGGTATAGGCTGAACCGTTGGTCAGAGCAAAGCATGTACTTCGGTGGTGCCCACTCGATCATGCTAGATGCTGACCAAAATAAGCAGGCCTGTGGCGACCCAAGACGTGCAGGCTGCCAAGCTGTCAGCGAAAAGTAGTAGG
This sequence comes from Anaerolineae bacterium, assembly GCA_045105475.1. Taxonomy (GTDB): domain Bacteria; phylum Chloroflexota; class Anaerolineae; order Promineifilales; family Promineifilaceae; genus WTJY01. The sequence continues at coordinate 1,612 of JBGCDP010000195.1, read as the reverse complement.
TAGCAACGATTAACAGCTGCTGCAAAAAAGCTCTAGCAAGAGCCAGACCAATTAAAATGTGAGCCTATTCATAAGTTTAAAAAGACAGAATTAATAAATGACACCCAAACTCTCGCCACACTCAAAATCAACCTTCGCTCAAATATTTTTTCTACTGCTCGCATTTATCATCGTGACAGGTCTTGCGACCACGAGTGTGGCGGGAAAAACCAACCATGCAATCACAACGCTGGAATATACGATTGACCGCACGGCCGTCCCTGAGCTCAACTACACCGATCTAACCCTGATCATCAACGTGTCAGACGCCACTGCCATCGATGTCAAAAATGGTGAAAATGTCTCCATCCCATACAAAAGCGGGCCAGCCGCCGACGAAATCACACTAACAACAACCAGCAATCGAGTGATTGTTACCATCGATGGTATGACGAATCTCACCAGCGTTGGAGGATTTCGTAAAGCCAATCTGAAAGATAATTATGCGTGGGCTTACTCACACGGTTTTGATGATAATTTTGCCCTCGATAACGAGCGGCAGATTTTTCTAGACAGGAATATACCCGCGACGTTTAATGTCGTTTCAGAATGGGTAGAAGAGAATCAGTTCTGGGAAGGGGATTTCAGTCCGGCCGAATTTGCCGAAATTGTCGATGCGGGTTGGGACATCAACAATCATACGTCTGATCACGAAACGGGAGACGGCCAAAGCAATGGTTGCTCTGACACGTTGACCCGTGCAGAACGAAAAGCTGACGTTTTAGCCGCTCAGGCACAGCTAGAATCACATTTAGCTAATACATCTCGGCCGGATTACAAGATTATCGGCTTTGCGATTCCATGTGGGGGTTCTGCCCAATGGGCCGATTATCCAGGCATCATCCATGAGATTCGGGATAACAACGAAGCAGATCTTTTATATTACGAAGGAGGGCAAGGGAGTCCAGTTTACATGACTGTGAATCCGCCATTCGATCTAAACCGTGACATTTTACGTGATGGCCGTATCGATGGGTCGGGAGCGCAATCGATTTTTATCACGAACACATTTGATTCGATCAGCAGCCAAACCCAACAAAGCGGAACACCGATTTGGTACACCACCCTTTCGCATGGGGAAATTATTTTTGGCAACAATGAAACAGCACTGGCTGAAACAATCGATTATTTAATTAACAATTATGGGTCAAATGGAACAAATGAAGTTTGGATCGCCGGTACAGCAACGGTTTACAGCTATCTTTTAGTCCGTGACAAATCAGTCGTCACCCAGCTCCAAGGGCCAGAACTAACCGTCACACCCACGAGCATGGCGACTAGTGAACCCACTGCGACAACTACCCCCACGTTGCCTCCGACCATAACGCCAACAGAGACGTTAGCAGCAACTCAAGAGCCATCAGAGAATGACGTCTTCATCTATCTACCATTCACGATGACGGGCAATTAACATAAAAGGCTAAAACTTTAAGACGGGAAACTTTTGTCTGTTTCAGCCCGCTAAACAACTGCTGATGAGCCTTGTCAATTTACATAATATTACGTAAACTTCACGAATGAAGATGATTGATTTGCGGTCCGATACGGTCTCTTGGCCAACTCCTCAAATGCG
>JBGCDP010000194.1:0-3142 GCA_045105475.1 Anaerolineae bacterium | reverse complement strand
GCTAACTTTGGTTAGCCGTTTATGTCAGTATTGGAAAATAGGAGAAAAACAATGGAAATTCTAAATTTTGTCGCATGGATTATTTTTGGTGGTGCCGCAGGTTGGATAGCGGGTCAAATTATGAAAGGTGGTGGCTTTGGCTTAATTGGCAATGTTGTTGTCGGAATCGTGGGCTCGTTTATTGGCGGGTTCGTTTTTAGCAACGTGCTAGGACTCGGCGCTGCTGGGTTTAACCTGATGGGCTTGATTGCGGCCGTCGTTGGAGCAATTATCCTGCTCTTCGTCGTAGGCTTGATCAAAAAAGCTTAACCAACTTAAATAGCAGTTAAATCAAAGAGCGGCTCATTTATGAATGGGTCGCTCTTTTTTGTTACCAATTTTATACTTTTTTAAAATTCTTACGGAGATATTAAGGCAGGGCGTTAAACTGTATAAAGTTAGGCCTTAACTGTGTCTAAACGGTATAAGTGGATTAAGATAGGAACCGGCCGATTTTGATCGGTCTTCGATCCACCCAACTCTTTATTATAAGCAAGCCTTTGGCTGAAAAAAATGCCTGATCTACGCAAGTGGGCAGGCCAGAGCCCGACACGTAGTCGGCATAGGAGATTTTCTGATGAAAACCTTTACCAAACCATCTGACGCTGAAATCAAAGCGATGTTGACAGACGAGCAGTATTACGTGACCCAAAAAGAAGGGACAGAACGAGCATTTACCCATCCGTATAACAACAATAAAGCGGCCGGGCTGTATGTCGATATTGTTTCTGGCGAACCGCTGTTTAGCTCCATAGACAAGTTTGATTCAGGCACCGGTTGGCCCAGCTTCACAAAGCCGGTTGATGCGCAGTTTGTGGTTGAAAAAACCGACCGTAAATTGTGGATGACACGGACCGAAGTCCGCTCTAAGCATGGAGACTCTCACTTGGGCCATGTTTTCCCGGATGGCCCGGCCGTGACAGGATTGCGTTACTGTATGAATGGCTCATCGTTGCGTTTTATTGCGGTTGAAGATCTAGAGGCGGAAGGCTACGGCGAATACGTTTCTTTGTTCAAGTAGATTTTAGTCAATTGACGAATTATTAGACCAGCCTGACCTTAAAGGTCAGGCTGGTTTTTTGCGTTTTTATGCCAATTAAAAAATACGATGTCGTGATTATCGGTGGTGGGATTACCGGCCTGTCGGCCGCCTACCGCCTAACCCAAAAAGCTCCCCAGCTGAAAATCGGCCTCTTTGAAGCAAGCGGCCGTTTAGGTGGCAAAATTCAGACGGAACGAGTCGGTGATTTCGTACTTGAAGCGGGTGCAGATAGCTTTTTGTCACGCAAACCCCGTGGCGTAGGGTTGTGCACTGAGATGGGGGTTGATGGGGAATTGATCGGCCGACTTGACCTGCCACACGAAAAAAGCAACCGAGCATGGGTGAAACGATATGGGGAACTCCATCCGTTGCCGGAAGGGTTGACCGGCCTGATTCCAACCAACGTTGATGCACTTGAAACGACGACATTGCTTTCGGCCGAGGGCAAAAAGCGGATCGCTGAAGAGCCACATCTACCGGCCGGTGATTTTACGGCCGATGAGTCAGTTGGCACCTTTATCACCCGCCGTTTGGGGCGTGAGGCGTATGAAAATATCGTCGAGCCTCTGATGTCTGGCATTTATGCGGCTGATGGCGACCAGATGAGCATCCTATCAACGTTCCCACAATTGCGTGCTGTGGTCGAAAAACGTGGCAGTTTAATCGGTGGTTTGACTCAGGCAGCATCCGCTCCACAATCGGCCGAAGCAGACTATGCTCCGTTTGTTTCTTTTGAAGAGGGGATGGACACCCTCATCGATCATCTTGTTGAACGCTTGGACCAAGTTGATATTCAAGTCAATGAGCCAATTAATACAATCCGGCGAGATCAAGAGTCGGACTGCTGGGAACTAACAACTAAGCACCAACAACTAACCACTAAATCGCTCATTGTCACCACGCCCGCTAACGTCAACGGCCGACTGTTAGCCGATATTGATAGCAAACTTGCCAACGCGATGGATGAAATCCCGTATGCAGGAACCGTCTTGGTTAATGTTGGGGTGAACGTTGCTGACCTTGAGTTGCCAGAAGGGTATGGGTATGTGATTCCTCGTGCCGAACAGCGCAATGTGTTGGCTTGCACATGGTCGTCTGAAAAATGGCCCAATCGGGCGCCTGAAGGGAAGCGGTTGATTCGAGTTTACATCGGCCGGTATGGGGAAGATGACGTGTGCGCCATGGACGATCACACGCTGATCGAAATCGCACGGAAAGAGTTAATCGAGACGTTGGGCTTGCCAGAGAATGCGAAACAGCTGTTCATGATTCACCGTTGGCCAGACGGGTTGCCACAGTATACGCTGGGACACCAAGAGCGTTTGGCCCAAATTGATGAAAGGGTAGCGCAGTTGCCCGGCGTGGCTGTGGCGGGCTGTAGCTATCGAGGGGTTGGGATTCCCGATTGTATTAAATCGGCCGAGGCGGCGGCTGAGGAAATATTGGCCTTCTTGTAGGGGAGAGATACCCGCTTGATTGCAAATAGTGTGCAGGTAATCCAATGAGGGGAACTCTCCCTCGGAATGGCAACAAATTACATTGAGCAAAAAATCTGCCATGCCGTCGGGTGAGTTCCCCTTACAGATGACAAGATCGGTTTTATATCAATTGACGGGTATCTCACCCCTACGTCGTTTAACCTTCAGTCGTCAGCCGAAAATCTGAAATCGTAAATCTAAGGGGCTGTAATAAACCCGTAACTGTAAGAAAACCGTTCTCCCGTTCATCTGAAAAATGTGATGCAGATAGCAGGAAACGGTTTTTATGTTACTTCGAGATTTAAAACAGACACTTCCCCGGCCGTTGGCCTTTGTCCTCTCAGGCGGGGCTTCAATGGGCTCGATTCAGGTCGGTATGCTCAAAGCTTTGGCTGAATTGCGAATCGAGCCTGACCTGATTGTCGGGACTTCCGTTGGGGCGTTAAACGGAGCCGCTATCGCCAATCACGGGCTAATCGATGGGGCTAATAGTCTGGTTGAGCTGTGGTCAAAGCTAGAACGGAGAGATGTGTTTCCCGGCGGCCGATTGGCTCAAGTGCGCCAAGTCCTATCAACCCAAAAC
>JBGCDP010000193.1:0-21535 GCA_045105475.1 Anaerolineae bacterium | reverse complement strand
AAACGCCGCATTCCACTGCTTGTATTTATCCCCAAAACGGATGACAGCCACATCACAATTCTCAATCAACGTACGTGTCCGAATCGCATTGACTTTGGCAGATTTATGATCCCGCCAGAACTGTTTGTCTTCGGCCCCAAGTAGATCCCCGGCCGCGTCGCTGGCGTCATGCGTGGTGACGGCCGAGCTAAATTCAATGGGCAAACCTGCCTCTTCACAGCCTTGTTTGATTTGATCCCGCCAATCTGTGTGTATTTCACCTGAAAGATAAACGTTCCATTCCATAATTTTTATTCCTTCAATAATTTTTGGAGGTTATCCAAAACCTCTTTGCTAGGTTCTTTCACTGGGGAGCTTACCAGCTCTTCCCATTCAGACTTAGAAAACCGGTTTTTAAGCGATTGTTCTAACGTTTCAATCTCTCGACTAAATCGCAAATGCGGCCAATCTTCTGCCTGAAACAAAACGTAATATTCTGCACTTCTGGCAAAATCTGATTGGGCCTCAAAATAGATAGCGGCCGAAAATAACAACCTCGAATAATGTTTAAGCTGCTGGCTTTTATTAATCAACTGGGCCGCTTCAATCAGCGAATGTTGAGCTTGCCCTAATGCGCCAGAGCTTGAATAAACAAGAACAAGCCACAATAAAATTTCTGGTAGAGATCCGGCGTAATTGGTTTGACGAGACAGTGCTAGTGCGTCTTTAAAATAGGGTAAGGCTTCGCTCCATGCAGATTGAGCCGCATACCAGTCTCCCTTGCAAATCAAGAGCGTCACTTTGCGATTGGGTACCTCTTCCTCAATTTGTTTAATTATGACAAACCCTTCTGCTAAAAACTGTTCTGCGTCTTCAATGCGCTGCTCTTGGATCGCAATTGAGGCCAAGTACGAAAGGCGATAAATGGTACCTGCCCGATCTCCAATGAGCTTCTTTAGCGCCAAACTCTCTGTTAGCAACGGCTTGGCTTCTTCATGCCGGTTAAGATTGCCCAGTGTGACGGCTGCATTGTAGGATAGACGTGCGACTTGCCCATCATCTTCAAGCTCCCGAGCTAGTTGCAAGGCTTCAAGCTCAGTTGCCAGTCCCTGCTCAAACTGGCCTGAACGGCCGTAAAAAAGCCCACGTATAGTTAGCGCACGCACAATTTCCCTACGATCGCCAACCTCCTTGCTCAACGTTACATATTGCTCAAGTAGTGGATGCTCCAAGGTGCTTTGCGTGCTCAACATGATCACAAGTTGGTCCATCGCTTGGAGTTTTAGCGGAAGATCACCTAGCTCTTCCGCTTCTTGCAGCACAGCCCGGCTGTCAAGCTCTGCTTCGGCCGAACGTAAAAGCGTCACCAAAGCTCCATTCCGTCGAATACGAAGTTCTAACTGCTGTCGCTTATCTGTCGTTATCGGTATCACTTTAGATAAGTAATGAAGCGCTTCTTGGAAATGAGTTCGATGACCCCAATAAGCGATCATACTAATAACTAAAAGGGTCGCGAGCCTGTCTTTATGTTCAATCCCCCAATCTAGCGCAAGGCGCACATTATCATGTTCAAGCTGAACTTGATTCAGCGGGTAAACAAAATCACCATGATCAAGACCTTCAAGCGTTTCTTTAATATGTTGTTGAAAATATGCCAAATGTTGCTGGTGGGTTTCGTTTAAGAGATGGTTTGTCTCTAACTGCTCCATCCCAAATTGGCGAATAAGAGGATGCAAATCATATCGTCGATCAGACACTTTCTGGACAAATGAGCGATGCTGAAGTTTTCGTAAAATCGGCAAGGAGGCTTGAGCAATTTGCGTGGCTGCTCCCCTACTAAAGCCACCTTTGAAGATGGCAAGTTTCATGCAAACCGCCTGCTCGTTTTGGCTGAGTTTTTGCCAGCTGGCCGCGAGCACGCCGCGTATACTTTGCTGACGCTCTGGAATATTACGCATCTCCGTTTCGAGCAGATCAAGGCTGCTCTGAACTTCTTCAGCGATTTCAGATACCGACAAAGATTCGGTCCAAGAGGCAGCTAGAATGATGGCCAGCGGCATGCCGCCTACAAAGGAGACAATCTCTTGAACGGCCGATTCTTCCCCTTTCTCCAATTCAAAATGAGCCTGCATCGCTTTGGCCGTTGCCACAAACAACGCTGTGCCACTCTCTAACAATCCCCGTAGCTCATACACCATCTCTCCATGCAAATTGAGTCGTTCTCGAGAGGTGACAAGCACACGAGCATCAGGCAGATTTCGAATGAGGTTAGAGATGAACCCAGCCCCATCGAGTAGTTCTTCAAAGTTGTCGAAGATAAACAGCATCTTTTTGCCACGGCAGGCGTTAAACATGGTTTCTTCAGCTTCTTGTTCCGTTTCCTCTGACAAACCAAGGGTAGATAAAGCCGTTTTGATAATGTCACTCGCCTGATTGAGCGGAGCCAATTCAAATAGATAGACCCCATCGTTAAATGAATCAAGTAACTGGTGACCTAATTCAATCGACAAACGTGTTTTCCCCATCCCACCTGGAGCTAGCAATGTAATCAACGGAGTGTTCGATGTTGTCAATCGATCTTTGAGATCAGCGATTTCTCGGCCACGCCCCAAGAAAGGTGTAGCGATTGTAGGGAGGTTATGTTTTCGTGTGGAGGCTCCGGGAGCAGGCAAAGATGGGGAGCCGACACCCTCAATCAATCCCATTTCACGAGCAAGTGCAATCGCTTCTGTTCGTCGGCTTGTTCCCAATTTGCTGTAGATATTCTTGTTGTACCACCGGACGGTTGTTTTCGAGATAAAGAGCTTATCAGCGATATCAACATTCGAATCGCCTTGCGCCATAAGCTCCAATATTTCAATTTCTCGCTCTTTGAACGCACCGAGAGGTGAAGTCAGTTTATCTGTCATAACGTCATTTAATGGAGCACCAGATCGAGCCTATTTTCACGAATCTCAAAATACTGTCTCTAGGGAGGGTGATGGGGGAGAGGAGTTTTTCTATGATGGTTTCACAAACAGATTTTAGAACAAATTTGAAAGGAAAAACATTATGTGGCTGCTAATAACATTCATCACGCTTTGGGCTTTAACACCTGGTCCAGTATTCATTATGACGATTCAGGAAGCCCGCAAACACGGAAGCCGGAGAGGTGTTGCACTTTCGAGTGGTGCAACAGCCACATCGGTAATTATGGTGTTAATCGCTTTATTAATCCACTTTACAGGGTTCATGACGTTTGATGAGTCTTCCAGCATGTTCTTTGTAGAGCGAATCGGTTCAATTGGAATTATTTTGATGGGATTATTTGCTGGATACAAGTGCATGTTTGCCAATGCTACGGATCCTGTGGAAGGAGAGCAAAGTTACACAACTACCGGTTTTATAAAAGGGATGTGTTTGATGGCAACGAATATTCCTCAAGCTTTGATTTTCTACACGGTGATCATGCCACAAACGGTTGAAACCAGTGAAATGACCGCGACTATTATCGGGCTAGGCACGCTGAAAGTGATCATGATTTTTGGATTTCATGCCATCGTTGCCTTGATCGCCGGCCGCTCGAAGAACCTGACTAGTAACAGGCGGGTGAAAACCGTATTTGATTTTGCGCTAGCCGCTTTAATTGTAGGCATGGGTGTCAACATGCTAATTGGCTAAGCCAACTTGTTGGCACCGCCGCTTTGCCTTGAGCTTAGTTCTTACTTAAGCGGGTGCCCCACCTATTTGCCAAGTCAATTCGAAGATCTGGCACCGGCCGATGTTGTTTCTCAATGGAACATCGGTCTTTTTTTACTCAACTATTTTACCTACTTGGTCCACTCCAACCCCACCATCGTTTCCGTGCTTTTGAAACCAACAGATTCATACAGCTTTAGTGCAACATAGTCTGGGTCAGTACACATCACCAAAGTCTCGGCTCCCATCTCGTTAAACCCTTTTTGTGCAACTTCATAAACAAGGGTCCCCGCTAATCCTCGTCGCCGGAAATCGGGATGGGTATCAACCATTTGAAAGCGGCCGAGTTTGTCCCAGACAAACAACCCCATACTTGAAGCCAACCGGCCGTCAACAAAAGCCCCAAACCATTGGCCTTGCCCCGCTTCGATCATACGCTGATATTCATCCGCTTTCCTCCATAAATACCGGCTAAAGCCGCCATCAGAATCATCTTCTCGATCTTCTTCCGGTTCACCTTGGTTCATCACAACATGCAGTTCAACCCACTCTGGCCAATCATCGGCCGTAAACGGCCGAATAAAACAATCATGATTCACTTTAGCCGGAGGGTTGACTTGAGTCGCAGTCATCACGGCCGTCTTTTCAATTTCAAAACCAGCTTCCAAAAACTGATTGATTTCGCCGACATCCCCATCAACCCCATCCCACGTAAAAACGAAATGATTGTATTTAGGTGGTTTACCGATCTCTTTTGCAAAAACAACTTTCCACTTTTCCAGATCACCTGACTGTGGAGGATTAGGAAAGAGCAGGAAATTTCCCCAACGGTAGCCAGGATTTTTAGGCGTTTGAATAACGAGATAATCTTCTTTATCGACAACCTCTCCCTCAAAGCTACGGAAAAGCAGTTCAGTTTGATAACCTAAAGATTTGAGTTCCATTGGTTGTTCCTCTTGATGTTTCTATACTCCCGCATATCGGTAAGGGATTCTAAAATTATCTCGTCTTATATTAGGCTGCAAAAATATCTAACCGGACTCTAGTCTTGTTTATTAGCAACAGTTGCTATAATCCCACAAAATTTTGTGCATACAGGAAAAGATTTTGATTTCACAGATTAACAATCAGATTCAAAAGCTAGACAAAGCAGGCGGCGCGGCCGTACTGCGTGGTGGCCTTAAAGGGCTTGAAAAAGAGAGTTTAAGGGCAACTGTAAACGGGGATTTAGCGCAAACGGCGCATTCTAAAAAATTAGGATCAGCTCTCACCCACGCCCAAATTACCACAGATTATTCTGAAGCATTACTTGAGTTGGTAACCGGACCGCACGCTGATCCGGCCGCCGCTTTGGCTGAACTCGACCTAATCCATCGTTATGTTTATGCCAATATCGGGGAAGAACTCATGTGGGCAGCCTCAATGCCCTGCATCATCCATGGAGAGACAAAAATCCCCATCGGCCGATACGGGAGCTCCAATGTCGCGAAGATGAAAGAAGCCTACCGGATGGGGTTAGGCCATCGATACGGCCGAGTGATGCAAGCGATCTCCGGCATTCATTTTAACTACTCGCTGCCCGAAGCTTTATGGCCCATTTGGCAAAAATCAGAAGGTTCTTCAGCCGATCTTATTGAGTTTCGCTCAGAAAAATATATGGGGCTCACCCGTAACTATCTACGCTGGGATTGGCTCACCCTTTATCTTTTTGGATCATCACCCGCTATCTGTAAATCATTCTTCTCAGACATGCAGGACAATCCCAAGAACCACTTTCCAGAGCTCGATAAGGGAACAGTCTACGAACCATATGGCACCAGCCTCCGCATGAGCGACATCGGATATCAAAACAAAGCCGCCTTTAAAGTGTCACGTAACAACGTGCAGGAATATGCAGACACACTCGAAAAAGCGGTATTCACTCCCCATCCTGACTTTAAAAAGATCGGGATTGAGGTGGATGGAGAATACAAACAGCTAAACGACAACATTCTCCAAATCGCAAATGAATTTTATAGTGCGATCCGGCCGAAAATGCCGACAAAATCAGGCGAACGGCCGACTGTGGCTTTGCGTGAGCGGGGTGTCGCCTATGTTGAAGTCCGCTCAATCGATGTGAATCCGGCTGAGCCGTTGGGGATGAACACCGTGCAGCTGCGCTTTTTAGAAGCATTACTGATCACAGCCGCCCTGGTCGACAGCCCAATGATTTCTGCTGAAGAAGATGAAATGATCGCCCATAATCAAATCACGGTTGCCCGCAATGGGCGCAAACCTGAGTTGCGCCTTGAATCACCCAATGGGCCGATATCAATGGGGTCGTGGGCCCGTGACATTTTAGATGCGATGTATCCGGTTTGTGTGCTTCTTGATCAAGATGAGCCGACCCGGCCGTACACGGCCGCTCTCTACGAACAGCGGCAGAAAGTGCGGAATCCAAGCCTAACCCCCTCAGCCAAAATGCTGTCAGAAATGAACTTTTTCGGTGAAAGCTACTTCGCACATGCTATGCGCAAATCATTAATTCATCAGCAATATTTTCTCGACCGGCCGCTGTCTGAAGATATTGAGACGTTGTTCAAACAAAAAGCGTTAGATTCATTGGAAAAGCAAAACGAGATTGAGGCGGCCGACACAATACCCTTTAGTGAGTATTTAAAAAACTATTTCAGCTAACAGGTATTGGATGCTGGATAGTAGATATTAGTGATTTGTACAAGCCGCTAACATCGACTTCCTAACATCTAATATCTAAAAAGGAGGCATGATGACTGTAAAACTTGGCATGGTGATGGACCCCATCGAGACGGTAAAAACGTATAAAGACAGCAGCTTCGCGATGCTTTTAGCAGCGCAAAAAAGAGGCTGGGAACTTAATTATATGGAAATGCAGGATTTGTACGTGCGCGATGGCGTTGCATACGGCCGTATGAAAACCCTGTCCGTCGTTGATCAAAAAGAGAACTTTTACGCTTTTCATGAAAGCTATGATCGGCCATTAGCCGACCTTGATGTCATCATTCAGCGTAAAGATCCTCCGTTTGATATGGAGTACGTTTATTCGACCTACATGCTCGAACTGGCAGAAAAACAGGGGACTTTGATCGTCAACAAACCGCAGAGTTTGCGCGACTCCAATGAAAAGATGTTTACGGCCGTCTTTCCACAAACGACACCGCCGACGCTTGTAACCCGCAACGATGACCAAATTCGAGCATTCTTGGAAGAACAGCAAGACATCATCATCAAACCTCTTGATATGATGGGCGGCTCGTCGATCTTCAGAATTACGGCCGACTCCCCTAATATCGGTGTCATTATCGAAACCCTAACTGACCGGGGTGAAACCTACACGATGGTACAACGCTATATTCCAGATGTGGTTGACACCGGTGACAAACGCATTTTGCTTATCGACGGCAAGCCAAATGGCTATGCATTGGCCCGCATGCCGTCAAAAGGAGAAACCCGCGCCAATTTGGCGGCCGGAGGCAAAGGTATTGCTGTAGAAATGACCGAACGCGACCATTGGCTTGCAGCTCAGATTGGTCCCACCCTGAAAGAGAAAGGTCTGATTTTTGTGGGTCTTGATGTTATTGGCGATTATGTCACTGAAATCAATGTCACCAGCCCAACCGGCATTCGTGAAGTGGATGAGCAAGTTGGGACAGACATCGCTGGCTTATTGATGGATGCGATTGCAGAGAAAGTAGGTAAATAGAGCAAGCTTAAAAACCCTCAAGAAATACTCAACAACGAAAAGGCCCAGATCGGCATCAAAACCGATCTGGGCCTTTTTTTGATTTTACGGGACTATTTTAGCCAGTTAAGCGTTAAACTAATCACTATATCTGTGATCTAATTGAATCAGGAGACTCCAATCATGTTTAAACGAATCGTTTCTTTAGGTATGTTACTACTGGCGGGGCTGGCATTTTTTCAAACCCAACCGGCCGCCGCCTGCGGCGGCTTCTTTTGCCAAAATAGTCCGGTCGATCAAGCGGCCGAGCGCATTCTCTATACCGTCAATGACAATGGCACCATCACGACACTAATTGAAATCCAATACACAGGCGCAGCACCTGACTTTTCATGGATACTACCGATCCCAGAGGAAATTTCGGCCGCTGATTTGGCTGTCCCTGACGACGGTGACACGGTGTTTGCCGAGCTCCACCAAAGGACCGATGTCCGCATCATCGCCCCTGAAGAGCCACTTTGTGCCCAAGAATGGGATTTCTCCATCGCCCCAGGTTCACCCGTCATGGAATCAGCCTCTCAAGATAGCGTCCAAGTATTTGCTAGCGGTGAAGTTGGCCCATTTGGTTTTGACGTCATCGGTTCAGCCGATCCTCAAGCATTGATCGGCTGGTTGCGTGACAACAACTACCGGGTTGAGCCGGAAATGGAGCCGCTGATCAATGTATACGTTGAAGAGGAGTTTGCCTTTGTCGCGATGCGGTTGCTTGAGGGGGAATCGTCCGACTCGATCAAACCGATCGAAATTACATATGGTGGGCAAAAGCCGATGATTCCACTGCGCCTAACGGCCGTCGCCGCCAATAATGACATGCCGATTTTTGTCTGGATTTATGGGCCAACCCAAGCGGTACCTGAAAATTTTGAACATATGCACATAGCAACGGAAGAGATTACTTTTTCGAACTTTGGCGGCAACGACTATCAGCTTCTTTTACGCGAACGGGCCAACGCGCTGGGCGGCCGGGCGTTTATCACAGAGTTTGCGGCTTCAGGCAGCACGATCCAATTTGACCATCGCTATTTACGCAGCATCAGCCGTTCACAAAAATACTTAACCCGGCTTTCAACCGTTATCTCACCCCATGAAATGTTAGCCGACCCGGTCTTTGGTTTCGAAGACCGGCCGGATGTGTCTAACGTGCGTGACGCATCAAACATGACAGGTCTTTACGATTGTGAACGGGATAACAGTGAACGACTGCTCAACATCCGCAACACCGACGCAATTAATCCACGAACTGAAAGTTTTGATGTGGTTGCAACGACCCCGCCACCCACAAACGAAGCATTTACCGGCCGGATAATTTGGATCGGTATCCTACTCGTTGCCGCTGTTGGTTTACTGGCATGGATGGGTAGACGTCGTTCACAAAGTTTCACATAGATTTCAAAGCCCGTTCAAATTTCAACAAACTTGAACGGGCTGACTTTAGATTAAATATCCAGCAACAAAGCCTGTAAAAGCCCCTATCACAAATCCAATTAACCAAAGCGGTGTCTTTTGCAGTCGGTCCCAATTTATCATCACCGTAATGACAATTCCGATCGCAATAACAATAAAATTTAATAGCTCAAAATTCATTTAGAATGTCCTCCCCTGTGCGACCAGATCAATTAGATTATACAATATTTAGAACATATTTTCTAATTAATTTTATTTTGTGGCACTCCCTCTCATAATGAGTACAGTAGTCCAATGTCAAACTTGGGGAACTAGAGCAAGACGAAGGGCGTTAAACAAATAAGAAGAATTGTTTAACCCACTTTTATTTAGGAGAACCCAAACATGTTAAAGAAAATTTTGTCAGTTGGTTTGCCTCTGCTTTGCATCCTGTTTTTTACCTCACTAAGCACAAACACGGCCGAAGCTTGTGGCGGGCTATTTTGCCAGAATAGCCCAGTTGATCAGGCTGGAGAACGGATTGTGTTTACGGTGAACGATGATGGCACAGTCACATCGTTAATTGAAATTCAGTACACCGGCAGTGCGCCAGACTTCTCATGGATCTTGCCGATCCCCGAAGCGATTGCGGCCGAAGACCTGGCGGTTCCAGAAGAAGGCGAATCGGTTTTTGATGAGCTACATCGGTTGACCGATGTCCGGATCATCGCCCCACCCGTACCAGAGTGTGCCCAAGTCGTTATGATGGCGGAAATGGTAGAAGAAGAAGCGATGGAAGAGTCAGATGGGGTTGAGGTTTTTGCAAGTGGCGAAGTGGGCCCATTTGGCTTTGACGTAATTGGCTCATCTGACCCGATGGCACTGATCACCTGGCTACGCGACAACAACTATCGAGTTGAGCCACCGATGGAACCATTGATCAATGTGTATGTCGAAGAGGAATTTGCCTTTATCGCCATGCGCCTGCTCGATGGGGAATCAGCCGAATCGATTAAACCGATCGAGATCACTTATCCAGGCGAAAAACCGATGATCCCGTTACGCTTAACGGCCGTTGCCGCAAACAACAACATGCCGGTATTTACGTGGGTTTTTGCAGACGCCCAAGCGGTACCAGAAAACTTTGAGCACATGCAGATCGCCACAGAAGAGATCACGTTCTCAACGTTTGGCAGCAACAACTATCAACGTTTGGTTCAAGATCGGGCCGATGCGTTAGGCGGCCGAGCCTTTATCACAGAGTTTGCAGCCCCTGCTCAATCGATTGAACTTGGTAATCCATATCTGCAAAACTTAGCCCGCAACCAAGGGTATCTAACCCGATTAACCACCTATATCTCGCCCAACGAAATGACTGTTGACCCGGTGTTTGCTATCGAGCAGCGGCCGGACGTCTCTAACATTCGTGATGCCTCAAACATGACCGGCCTTTACGACTGCGAACGAGAAGAGGCCAACAGCCTCATCAATTTGTCGTCTAGTGATGCAATTGACCCGATCACAGAATCAGGTGAAGTGGCGGCCGAAACCCCTGTCACTTTAGACACGAGCAGTGCTCGTTGGGTCATTATCGGCGGCATCATGTTAATCTTAGTGGGCTTAATCGGCTGGCTCATCGGCCGCCGTAGTTCGCAAAATTACACTTAATTTCCATCTATAAGAGCTGGACGAGAGTGGTTTCAGAAATCACTCTCGTCTAACATCGACACATGCCATCAACTTTTCTTGATTCGACCTTATTCAAAAAAATGTACACCACGCCTGCCATGCGGGAGATTTTTACTGATACAGCCACCGTTGGCCGCTACTTAGAAGTAGAACGGACGCTAGCGAAGGTACAGGCAAACTTAGGCGTAATCCCTAAAGCGGCGGCCAATGCCATCCTTGAAAAGGCCCATCTCGAAAACATTAATATCGAAAAGTTAGGTGACGCGGTCCCCAATGTGGGTGTACCGATTATGGCCCTAGTCAAGCAGATTGTGGCGATTACGGGTGAAGCGGGGCAGTGGGTCCACTATGGAGCGACAACGCAAGATATCATGGATACCGCCCTTGTATTGCAATTGCGTGATGCCATCGAACAAATTGAAACTGACCTTAAAAAGATTGGGCAGCTACTTACCAAATTAGCCAGTGAGCACAAAAATAGCGCCATGGTCGGCCGGAGCCAGCTTCAGCAGGCACTGCCGGTTACGTTTGGCTACAAAGCGGCCGTTTGGCTGTCGATGATCGAGCGGCACAAAGAACGGTTAGAGCAATTAAAGCCACGTCTACTGGTAGGGCAGTTTTCCGGTGCCGTTGGCACGCTCGCCTCTTTAGGTCAGATTGGGCTACAAGTTCAAGCAGAGCTTTGTGCAGAATTGGGATTGGCTCAGCCGGTCATTTCATGGCATACGGCCCGTGATAATCTGGCGGAAGTGGTCAGCTTTTTGGGGCTACTAACCGGCTCGCTTGGCAAAATCGGGCTGGACATTGCGCTCATGGCTCAGACCGAAGTAGGCGAACTCGCAGAGCCGTTTGTTCCCGGCCGGGGCGGCAGCAGTACCATGCCACACAAGCGCAATCCGATATCAGCCCAAGCGATGATGGTTGCCGCACGAGCCGTCAAACAAAATGTCGCCCTCATGCTTGAAGGGCAAATGAACGATCATGAGCGGGGCGCCGGAATTTGGCCTGTTGAATGGATCGCACTGCCAGAGGCGTTTTTGTACACGTCTGGTTCATTGGCTCAAACAATCACAGTGCTCGACGGCTTGCAGGTCAATACAGATCGCATGCAGCAAAATCTAGCTTTAACGAAAGGGTTGCTTGTTTCAGAGGCTGTGATGATGGCGCTGGCCCCAAAAATCGGCCGGAGTCGAGCGCATGACCTTCTCGAAGAAGCGGTTGAGCATTCGCTATCCCACGGTTTAACGCTTGAGGAAGCTTTACTCACCATCGATGAAGTGTCGAGCCATTTAAACAATACAGAAATCAAGTCTCTGACCAATCCAGCTAATTACACCGGCTTGGCGAGCCAAATGGTTGATCGAGTCCTAAATCAAAAGCAGAAATGACACTCTCTTAAGCTTGCCCCCTTTTGAAACTGAGCGACAATCCAAAAATCCTTTCGTCACATGGAGTGATCCGCTATGCTCGGCTCGCTTGTCACTACTTTTCGCGGCTTCAATCGGAGCATACGCCTATTTCTTCTCGCATCGCTTTTGCTAGGTTTAGGCGTCGATGGTGTCTATGCAGTCCTCTTTAATCTTTTCATGCTCAGGCTCGGCTACGATGCTGATTTTATCGGTGTTGTAAACTCAGCCGGTCTTTTCGCTTTTGCCTTTGTCGGACTACCGGCAGGTTTGTTAGGGTCTCGCTGGGGCAGCCGGATCATGCTCGTGGGTGGCTTGGTCTTTGTTTTGACCGGAGCCATCCTTTTACCCTTTGCAGAATTCAGCCCAGACGGCTGGCAGGGTGGCTGGCTCATCGCTAGCTACATTTTGCTCATGGGTGGCTGGTCGGCCGTATTTGTCAACGGTAGCCCGTTTATGATGAGCGCCAGTTCAGGGGAAGGGCGTAATACGCTATTTTCCATTCAAGTTGCTATTAGTTCGATGGCATCTTTTGCAGGGAGCTTGATTGGTGGATTCCTGCCTGAACTGATTAGCACCTTTACCCAAATCCCCACAACCGAACCGGCACCCTATCGCTACCCGATGCAGATCATGGCATTTTTGATGGTTCCGGCTCTGTTTTTGATGTGGGGCACCAGTGAACCAGACAATGAAATTAATCAATCTGAAGAAACCGGCACCAAACGATCGATTAACCTATGGTTACTCCCACTAGGGCTCATATTGTTAATCGCTTTTATCCGCTCAATGCAGGTAGCAGGGTTAGCCACAACAGCAACATTTATTAATGTTTACCTTGACACAGCATTGGACCAGCCAACCTCACGCATCGGTTTACTTACATCTTTCAGTCGTTTAGCCGGTGTCGCAGGAGCTTTGCTATTTCCCATTCTGACAAAAAAATATAGCAATATCGCCGTTGCGATTGTCGGGTCATTGGGTGCAGCATTATTTATTTTCCCCATCGCATTTATACCGATATGGTGGGTAGCAGGCTTAGGCTTTATCTGTGCCCGATTCTTAACCGGCATGCGCTATCCAGCCTTCCAAGTTTATATCTTAGAGATGTTTGAAACGCGCTATCATGCACTTATGTCTGGCGTGATGGCATTCGCGGCCGGTCTGAGCTTTGCGCTTATGGCACTTTCAGGTGGATACATCATCACGCTATTTAGCTTCCGCAATTTGTTTTTGACCGGCGCTATCATTACGATTATCGGCAGTATATTTCTAGTTGGATTTCACGTTTACCGCTCAAAAAAATTGCAGAAAACCCTATCATCTTAGTAAAATAAGTAGGTCTTCCCCCTAAGATAATTTACCAACCTCACAGCCCAAATCTAGGTTTTCAACTTCCCTTAAGCCAAGCAAGAAGCTATTCAACTGGGTTTCTTATTCGTTATTTACCCACCATCTTCATTGATGCTGTAAGTTTCAGTGTGGTATGATTATTTTAATAGTACATGGGTCATGTAGGATACAGTAACCTCGATCATTATCATTTGAACCGCTTTCAATCTGACCCCAACTGATATTAGAGCTTTTTTAGCATCTAGAATGATCTTTCAAGCTATATCTACCACTGAACAGAATGTTATTCTCATCAAAAAAAATCGCCGTTAGCTCATGGACATGGCATGATGCCTTTTATAAAGGTGAAATCAGCCTCATTGAAATTCCAGCAAAGTCTCGCCAAGCGGGTATTGGTCAGGTGGAGTTAAACGATTTCATGCTGCCTCCCGGCCGTTGGTCGCGAACAAGAGAACTCTTCCGAAGCATTTTCGGATACGAGAATGGAAGCAAAAAACAGCAGCGCTATCAACCGTCGACCATTAATAAACTAATCGGCCAGTTAAAAGCTCACAATGTTCAATGCATTACATGGTCTATTGAGTCTGATCTAACCTGCTCTGAAGAACTATGGCGCAAAGAGTTAGCTTATATCATCAAAGGTTTACAAACGACGGCACAGCTTGATGCCCAAATGATTCGCATGACATTGGGCGGGTCTGAACGGATGGGGCCAGAAATTGATTATCTGATTATCCGGCGTTTGAAATTGATTATTTCACTGTGCAAAGAGCTATTTCCAACCATCCAACTCATCGTTGAAAATCACTGGGGAATCACGACAGATATTAGTCGGTTTCTAAACATTATTGATGCTGTAGATGGGATTGGGGTCTGTTTTGATCCTGGCAATGTAGGTGGACAGACTCGAGAACAAGATTGGAGAAAGTTAGCAGAAAAAGCTCAATTATTCCATCTCAAAATTTATGAGCACGACACAGAAAAGATGGACCAAACAATCGATTATATTAAGGTCTTTGAGGAACTAGGGCTAAACGACTATACGGGCAAACTGGTTATTGAACATGAAGGCAGTAGTGACCCGTCTGAAACCTTAGAATCAATTCTAGCTCAGCTTAAGCAGTGGCCAACACTGGCTGGGTTTAAAGCAATCGCCTTGGCAAGTGCTCAGAAAACAGGATCGCAAAAAGCAAAAGGGAATAATACGTCTTCTGCAGCATCTTTCTTCAAGCCGCTTATGCCAGGTGAAATCTCCCTTTCTGACAACCAATCCTAACAAGAAAGATTCAACCGGTTATTCTGGGGATCTACAGGTCATTCGGACGCCTATTCCATATTAGCTGTTGGATTTAAGCCTAATAAAACACCTTCACCCAACAATAAAATAGCCCGTGCATCCACCTCAGCTCTTTCAACAGAAGACCCTGATATTTGATAAGACCATTTTCTCCGGCAGATGATATCCACCTGCGGGAGAAAATGTTAGGGTACAAGGATTAACGGTAGAAAAATCTTGGGCATTTCATTTGTTGGTGGGATGGGTGTTGCCCCGAACTCGTAAGCACCCAAATCACATTTGGGGCCATGCGGCCGGCCGCCGTTCCGCTGATCAACGTTTCCGACCAAATCGCACAAACCATCATCGGCCGCATCAATCGCATCACTCCTCTCTAAAAGCGACAAATAACCCGAATCAATCTTTGCGCTGTCCCGTCCTCCACTAAAGTCGAAGGCCGCATCACCCTCCTCAAAATCAGGGCAAGTATTGGCCTCTGACAGATTAGGCCCGGTCTGGATAAAATTAATTTCATTATTCCCAAACGTGCAGTCAGCAGCTTCAAACTCCTTTGCACTACTCCTGTTTAAAGCGATGATCGAATTACCAACCTCAATATTTGCAAACGTAGCCGGGCCTAGTCCACCCTTCCCGTCGTCCCCGTCATCACCAAGCATGTACAAACCTGAGCCCTGATTAAAGGCGATTGTTGTATGCACCAGCGTCAGGTCCGACACAGAGACATATATTCCACCTCCCCGGCCAGAACCAACCTCCCCTTCCTCAGCAATGGCTTGGTTTGAATAGATTGAGCTATTCTCGATTGCTGCTTCAGCTCTCAGAACCAGACCACCACCCACAAGGGCTTCGTTTCCAGAAATAGTACTCTGCTTTAAAGTCAGCGTGCCAGTCTCGGCCGACAAATATACGCCTCCTCCAAATTTTGCTCTGTTATTTCGCACCCATGTGCCACCAAACATTTGCACACTCCCCTGCTGAATATACACACCGCCCCCAGAAGATGCCGCAACATTCTTTTCAACGACTGTATCGATCAAATCGGTTTGCCCCGCACTGTAAATACCCCCACCTGAATTGGCCGTATTACTAGAAACGGTGCTATTTCGAATCATCAGTCGGCCGCCCACATCACTGAGCACACCACCTCCTAAATCACTCGAATTCCGTTCAATCAAACTCCCATCCACAATATCAACATGACTGTCACCGAGTAGGCTGATGCCACCCCCATGCAGGTCAGATTGATTATTATTGACCCATGTGTTCTGTAGCGTCAGTCGGCCGTCTTCGACAAAAATGCCGCCTCCTCGTTCAGACGCTTTATTAAAGGCAATATATCCATCAATCAAGGTCAAATCGCCCCCCTTGACATAGATGCCGCCACCGTTAGTCGCCATCCCGCCCTGAATCGTACAGTCTTGCAGCGTGACATTTGCTCCAGACTCGATTTCAAAATATCGGTTACCTGTACTCGTTGCGTTTAGCGGAATAGATGGCTCACACAGAAGGATCAAATCATCGCTAATATTCATCTGCCCTAAAAACTCATCGATAAACAGGCCCGCCCCTGAGTCAAACGCCCCCATGCGAACTGTGTCTAACCCCGGATGGGCATTTGCAGCATTGATCGCCTCACGTAGTGAGCAATCGTCAGGGGCGCATGTGCCATCATCTTCATCGGCCGCTGTTGTCACCGCATAGACGATGTCTGCCCCAGTTTTAACATATTCAACTGGGCCAATATCACAAAGCGGGATGCCGTCCCCATTCCCGTCTTGCGGCCGGGGTGTGCCATTCGCATCGACGGCCGGACAATCAAACTTGTCCCCAGCATCGATTAAAATACTGACATTTGTTTGGGTGTAGCTTGCCCCATTTTCAGGGTCGAATGTCACCTTAAGCGACAAATCATTCTGACTAAAATCCCCTAAGCCAACTTTCAAACCACAGGTAAATCCGTTCTCCAGGTTATGCCCAAGGGAGATGAGTTCAAGCCCGTCACGCTCTAAATCACAGTTCTCCCCATTTGCCTGTAGAAAGATTGAATTCCGGGCCGTTATCATCCCTTTATTCCACATGCCATCCCCATAAGTTGCGGCCGTATTACTAATCAGCAACGAATTTCCCAGATAGGTTGTCGCATCAAATGCATTAAACAAGCCACCGGCCGAAATCCTTGCGTAGTTATGCATCAGCGTGCTTCCGGTAAGCGAAATCGCTCCACTGTTATGGATCGCGCCACCTTCACGGGCACGGTTCCCGTTAAATACGGTACGAGAAATCAATGCAGAAGCCCCAGTATGAACAGCTAACCCACCACCATAACCAGATCCAAAATCGTCTGCAATGCCTTGTTCTCCAGAATGAGAATTGCTAAACACTTGATTCCCAACGATAATGACACGGCCGCTCAAGATATCAATGCCGGCCCCAAACCCTTTGTTAGCAGAGATCACATTGCTCGAGATGATATTGTCAATTAGCTGAACATCCCCACTTTCAATCTGGATACCTCCTCCAAATCCTTCGTCTCCACTAGGCAGGACCACATTGCTAAACACATGGTTGTTTTGCAAGACAATCTCCCCACCATAAGCGTAGATACCGCCCCCCAAGTAATAGCCCGTATTACTAAAAATCACGTTGTTACGCACAATCGCATCGGCTCCTCGGATCGAAATACCCCCACCATGTTCGTTTAGGTTGTTTCCACCCGTGACATAAAATCCATCAAATAATAGGCTTGGATCATCCGCAGGGCTGGTAATCGGTCCTTGAATAGTTACCACCGATTGATCATCCACGGCTGAATGAATCGTGGTTGAAAATTTATTAATGTCTCGCAAACTGAAGTCACTATTCCACCCCCCTTCAATTTTCACAAATTTTGAAATGACAATATTTTCCGTAAAAATGCCGTGGCTCACGCGAACAGTATCTTGGAAATTGGATGCATTAATTCCAGCTTGAATGGTTCCAAAGCATCCATCACCCCCTCCCGGTTTGACACAAACAATCTCGCTAGGAGCCGCCTCACTCACGACCGTTATTTGCATCCAAAATCCAACCAACCCAAACCCACAAAAAACTACAAATAATAAAATAGATAATCGCTTCATAATTTTCCTCTAATTAGACCCGTTTCAGATCTTTTGATAGCTTCTCCAACTGTTGTAAAAGCTTTTTCTGCAACCCTTCAAGATTTTTGAAATAGGTTTTTTCGGCCGACTGTGGATCGATCAGCATAAAACGCCATCCCTCACCTTCACCACCAACCCATTCACACCGCACAACATAATGTTTCATCGGCCGGTCTACTTTTTCTGATCGAACTGATCCCATCTGCCATTCCCCCATATTTCTCGATTGACTTAAAACTGCTAAAATCAAAATTTCTTAGAGGAAGCGTAAAGAGAACCCATTCCGAAATCGTTCCGAATCGGTTCCCAGCCTAAATTTGGGCAAAACCAGAGGAAAGTCATAGAAAAGTTGGAAACAAACTCGACACACAATGAGCCGCAACTCCAAATAAACTGCTTTGGGAATCCGCAAATCTTGCTCGATGGAAAACCTGTCGAGCAATTTCGCTCGTCAAAAGCACGGGGATTACTGCTGTACCTCGCCGCAACCGGCCGGGATCACAGCCGAGCGTCCCTAGTTGGCTTGTTTTGGGGTGACCTAACCGAGGAGAACGGTTCAGCCAACCTACGCAAAACACTCACGAATCTACGCAAACTGGTCGAGCCATACCTCAACATCAGTCGAGAAAGTATCGGCATTAACTGGGCAAAAAACGTTGAAACAGATGTACGGTCATTTGATAAAGCCCAGGCTTTAGGCTTGGTTCGTGGTGATTTTTTAGAGGGGTTTTACATTCGAGGCTGTGCAGAGTTTGAAACGTGGACCCTAACCGAACGGTACAGGCTCAAAGAAAAATATTTACAGCTTTTGCGCATCAACATTGAAGAGTCACAATCGGCCGGAGATCTGAACCAGGCGATTCAACACGCCCTTAATCTTGTCGCCCAAGACCCTTTGCAAGAAGCATCCCACCGCGCCCTGATGCACCTCTATGCGCAAAGTGATCAGCGGAAAAGCGCCCTCTCTCAATTTGATAAACTGGCCCGATTATTGGCCGAAGAGCTAGACGTTGAACCGGAAGAAACGACAGTCGCGTTACACCAATCTATTTTGGCTGGAGAAGTCTCCATTCAACCAACGGCCGAACGTGCCAACCCGTTAGAACAAGCTGACCGCAAAAACCTGCTCTTGCTAGGCAGAAAAGTTGAGCGCTATTGGTTCGATACGGTGCTAGCCGCAGTCGGCCGATATGCTCCACCAGCCCAGATCGACTGGCAACCGACCCGTAACACAATCAGCCATCCCTGGCCTGAAATGCCAAACGATGATCTTGAAAAACAAGCTCATCTCGCAGACGAATTTGAAGCGGCCGACCGTGCACTGTTGATCCAAGGAGAACCCGGTTCAGGCAAGACAGTCTCGCTACTGACCTTGGCCCGCGACCTTTTCGAGGCGTTTGCAAATGGGCAATCTGACCAGATCCCAGTGGTGTTGTTATTGCCAAGCTGGGCGGAAAAACGTCGGCCGCTCGCAGAGTGGGTCGTTGAACAACTCAACAGTCGTTACCAGATCCCACCTCGTTTAGGCGGCCGTTGGCTCGCTCAAAATCGACTCATCCTCATGTTAGATGGGCTTGATGAGGTCCAACCGATCTTTCAACAAAGCTGTTTGTCCGCCATTAACCAGTTCCGGGCAGATTATGGGTTAACCGGCATAACAGTCTGCTGCCGCCTTGGGGTTCTCCGATCGTTCGAACAGCGGCCGATGCTCAGCGGAGCCATCACGTTGCAACCGATCTCAGACGAAGTTGCGAGCAGCTATTTGATTGAACGGGGAGTCAAGCAAGCGGTTGACCGGCCGGAGCTTTTGGAACTGGCTCAATCTCCGCTCATGCTGCAAGTGATTGCTCAAGCAGGCGGCTCATTAAACACTGGAGCGATTTCGCCAAACACCTTATTTCAGGCGTTTATCGACCAATCTTTTAAAACACAGTCAGAAACCGATGAGTTAGAAAGAAAAGAAATTGAATCGCTTTTAGGTTGGTTAGCCCAACAGCTTCAAGCACGATCCCAATCGGTTTTCTACATCGAAGATTTACAGCCCGATTGGATCACAGGCCGTCGTAATCGGCTCATCTATTTGCTGCTCACCCGTATTCTGATCGGTGGCTGGCTAGGGATCGGCATCGCGCTGCTCTATTTTGCAGGCACGCTTAATCAGCCAGAATTCAAGTTCCAGATGTTCTTGAAATTCGGTGAGCTTCTACCGGTCCCGGCCGCCAGTCGTGATCTATGGGCGTTTATGCTCATTATTCAGGCTCACGGCATTTTTGCCGCCTTTTGGCATTTCTTCTGCTTTAATCGCTGGGAGAAGACGGCCATAAAAGATAGGCATCCCGGCCGACAGCGTGCGCTACTCATCGGGGGTCAAATCGTGTTTAGCCTCAGCTACGTTATCGGACTAGCTGTACCATTTGACCCACTTGGCCCCGCTTTTTTCTCTGCAATTCTGTTCGTTTACTTCTTGATTTTGGGATATGGGTTATGGGGATATTCACGAGGCTATGAGTCAGACATTCGGCCCAGCTCAGCGCTCAGCTGGTCTTGGTGGGGGGCTGGTATCGGGGCGGGGTTTGGCCTATTTTTGGTGGCTACTTTCTACTATGTTGGGGCTGATCCTAGCTACTTGCCGATGGCATTTACGGCTGCAGTTGTCACAGGCGGACTGCGACGCAATCGGCTTGAGGAAACAATCCGGCCGAATCAAGGCATTTGGCTCACGGCACGCAACAGTTTGCTGGGCGGGCTGATCCAGGCGGTTTTACCGGCTCTATTTATCGGATGGCAAGCACCGTTGGGGTTGACGCTATTAATCTCAGGGGCATCAGCATTATTGGGCTGGATGGTGTTTGGCGGGGCGATTTTGATCAAACACACGGCCGTGCGGTATCTGATCCGACAAGAAGCCAATCTACCGTGGCAAGCGGCCAAATATTTTGGTCAAATCGGCCGGCTCAGCCTCATCCAACAGGTTGGAAGTGGCTACATCTTTTTCCACCAAAAATTATTAGACCATTTTGCTACCTATAAAAAATAATCAGAGTTCTTTCCTATCCAAGTCTTTTAAGAAACAAAGGAGATTTTAAATATGAACATTGCAAATTTAAGCCAGCTTGACAATGCTCGATCCCGCTCGATCAGCCCAGAAAATTTTACCGGCGAAAAAGGAAAAGGAGGGATGGCGACCGAAGGGACCGGAGCGATACATGCGCGTGAATTAGGCCAAGGGTGGAAAGTCTCCCCATCGGTCCGTATACAGTCGGGCGAAACCTTTGAACTCGCCAATATCGAAGGGCCAGGCAACATCGAACAAATCTGGATGACACCGACCGGCAACTGGCGTTTTTCGATATTACGCTTTTATTGGGACGACCAAGAGCAGCCTTCTGTTGAGTGCCCCGTCGGTGATTTCTTCGCATCTGGTTGGGGGGAATATGCTCCAGTCAATTCGCTCGCCGTATGTGTGAACCCCGGCAGCGCGTTTAACTGCTATTGGCCGATGCCGTTTCGCAAACGTTGTCGCATCACGCTCGAAAATATCGATGACAACCCGATGACCCTTTACTACCAAATCAACTATGCAGAAACGGCCGTTCCTGACAACGCCGCCTATTTTCATGCACAGTTCCGTCGCATCAACCCGCTGCCGTATAAAGATGTTTGTACAATTGTCGATGGGGTGCAGGGGCGCGGCCGATTTGTCGGCTGCTATATGGCCTGGGGGGTTAACAACAGCAACTGGTGGGGCGAAGGTGAAATCAAGTTCTTTTTAGATGGCGATAATGAATTCCCAACGATTTGCGGCACAGGAACAGAAGACTACTTTTGTGGCTCGTATAACTTTGAAAAT
>JBGCDP010000192.1:0-3171 GCA_045105475.1 Anaerolineae bacterium | reverse complement strand
AACCAGGCGATATTAATTAAGTCCCAAGCGATCCATGTTCGGCCGACATGCTCATAAATCCCACGTTGCTCATAAACCGGATTATGGGTGTACAAATGGTGCAAATAATCCCCAATCTTGCCTCGCCCCTTGATCCATCTTTCCGTGTCTGGTAATGACAGAGACAGTTGAACACCGATATAGAACCCTGGTAGATAAACGTGGGGAACGCCGCAATCAAACAGAAATTGAGAGGCGATAAAATCTTGGACCAAGTTCATTGAAGGGCGGTTCGGCAGGTTGCTAAACGTTGGATAGGCGGCCGTCCATACGACCACAATGCGGTCCATAATTTTCGGTTCAATCAAGATGGCTGATGCGATATTGGTTAAAGCGGCCAAGGCAATAACATAAAGCGGCCGATCTTGATCATCGTGCGCCATCGCCCGTTCAATTAAGTGATCAACGGCCGGACTGTGCAATGGCTCATCCAGCGAATCGAGAAACCCCATCGATCCCCGAAACACCTTCCCCGTCGCATCCTCATCGAGCAGATCATAAATCTTTAAAATCTCGTGATAACTTAGCTCTGTCCCTTCCCCCGGAGTGACAAACTTGATCGCTGTGGGGTCCGTTCCTTCAGCCAGCAATCGCCTTACCCAATCATGATAGCTCCCACCCCAACTAATATTTTCCCCATCCATCACCATGCCAAGCGAATTTGCCTTTATTTGCTCATATGCTTTTCTGAGTGGCTTTTCATGGAAGTCACGCGAAAAAGGAGCGGCATACATCCCTTCAATTTCAAGCTGATCTTGCGACATCAGTGCCCAAGCAAGGGCAAATTGATCATCGATTTCATTCTTGGCATCTGTATCGATAACCACTCTCAATTTTTGCCCTTTTTCTGGCAAAGCCAACATTTGAGCCATTTTCTCTTCGGATAGTTTCGGGAAGTATGGTCGTGTCATAAAAGTTCACCCTTAATCACTCAATCTGAAATAACTCTGCGTTGTTATTTTTTATGCCAACCCATCGGCCGCACATCTTCCTCAAACTGGTAAAAACCGGTCCAAGGTTTAGCATATTTTGTTGCAATTTGCGCCAACTGCTCCAAGCGAGGTTGCGCCACATTTTGCCAGAACTGAATCTGCTCATCCCCTTCCAGCACAACCCCTTCCTTCCACACCGCCCGGCCAACCAAATACCCAGATGCACCCGCCTTACAAGCGATTTCTACCTGCTTCGCGAACGTATCAAAATCAACCCCTGCACTGAGCAACGCCCACGGCGTCACACTCGCGGCCGACAATTCCTCACAAGCTTCGCTCCAAACAGCCACATCTGTTTCAACATTTGAATCGATTGGAAATTCAATCTTTAAAATATCGATGTCCCAACGACTCACTTGCCGAGCCGTTTCAATCACAACGGCTCGACGTGTCTCAGGCGTCACGTCATAACTCAGAGGTTCTGCAAATAGTGGAATATCGTGTTCGGCACAATCGGCCGACAGTTGACGAACGAACTTCTCCTGATGTTCAGCCACCGCTTTGTCATCAGGATGAAAATAGAAAAAGCACTTGATCCCATTGGCTCCAGCCCGTTTCGCCTGTGCCACACTCCATCCATCAAACAAACGAGCCTCTTTTGTCACGCTCGCATAATCCCCATCTTCAACCGCCAACAGCATCCCCACATTACCCGGCACAGCACCGTTCAACACCGCTGGGCCCAATCCATAAACCGGATCGATCAGTACACCGCTTGCGCTAGGGGCCAGATGGGAGAGCACATTGCGTTTAACCCCAACCATGTCGGCATAGCTGACACTTTCAGGCGCACCTGGCCGGATCGTTCCGGCCAGCGATGCCCCGTGATCCACGGCTAAAATCGTGAAGATATTTTGTTTGTTTGATGTGGCTTGTAAGCCACGAATTTTTCCAGAAGAGTTCATAATTTTATGGACACAATACTATTTTTGCAGCCGCCACCCTGCCATGATCTAAATCTGCAAAAGCATTATTCCCGTCTGCCAACGGCCGTTCTTCAACCCAAAACAAATCACCAAATACACCGGCTTCCAAAGCGTTAAGCGTTGCACTGAAGTCCGCTTCCGAATAGGTATATGAACCTAAAAATGAGACCTCTTGCAACGTGATTTTGCGTGTGTCAACTGGCCCATCATTCGATTGCAGCCCAATGTGTAAAACAACACCACCAGCGCGCACCGCTTCAATTGAAATTCTGCGTGTCACCGCCGCACCTACCGCATCAAATACAATGTCAAACGAGTTCTCAAAATCGGCCAAACCTTCGATTGAACCCAGCACTTGCCCAAACCGATATCGGGCAGCCGTTTGTTGGCGGATCGGATTGCGTTCAATCATCACAACTTCACTTGCCCCCAAATGTTGGAACAACTTCGCCGCCAACAGACCAATCGTGCCGCCCCCAATCACCAAAACGCATGACTCTTGAATAGGGACAAAAGCAACACGCTTGATCAGTTCTATCGAGTGCCAAACACACGCGGCCGGTTCTGTCAGTGACACATGGGCCGAACTGATGCTTGAAGAGACTGTAATCGCATTGGCGGCTGGTAAAACCACCTCATCTGCCATTCCGCCCGGCCGGGTCATCCCGATCATCGTCCGGTTTGGGCACAGATTGGTTCGGCCACTTTCACAATGTTTGCAACGGCCACAGGTCATCAACGGATTGAGTACAACCCGTTCACCCAACCGCTCCCCTTCAACAATCGTGCCACACACCTCATGCCCCAAAATCAGTCCAGGATTTCGCCGAGCATCATGGCCGTGGTATGCATGCATATCTGAACCACAAATTCCGGCCGCCTCTATTTTGACACGAACCTCTCCAGCCTCAACCGTTTGGGGTTGAGCTTCACGATAGGTCATTTCAAGTGGAGCGGTGTAAAAAAGAGCCTTCATCGTTAAATACCTTGTTCGAACTTACGCTTGGCTAATGGCAATGAGGCTAAAAGCAAGGGGTGGAATTTCAAGTGCACTGTTCGTATCCCAAGTCGTTGTCTCAATTTGGACCGCTTTAGGATTCTCCTCTGTGTTCAAATCTATGCCCGACTGGCCGGAAACTGTATAAACCATCGCTTCCCCCACCATGTCGGGCAGTTCAATCTGAATCGTGCCGGACTTGCTTAAGTCATAATTT
>JBGCDP010000191.1:0-10775 GCA_045105475.1 Anaerolineae bacterium | reverse complement strand
GATGGGGAGTAGGATCAAACTTTTCTTAATTATTTTTCTCCTATTCTGCAAAAAGATAAAATCCAACAATGACTCAAGTATATATCATCTGCGGCCCGCCGGGAGCAGGCAAGACAACCTATGGAAAAAAGCTGGCGGCCGGGCGCGACCCAAACGACCGAGACTCGCCTTGGTTCAAAACACACTTTCGAGAACCTATTTACGACACCCTATTCGCTAACGCTAAAGAGAACCTACATGTGCAAGATGTAATCATCACCGACCCATTTACGCAAGAAATCAAGATCTCTAACAAGCCAGATCAACAAGCTCAGCAGTTAGGTTCACCAGTTAAGATCCACTATGTCACCTGCTCACCAGAGGTACGCCGAGAGCGCATCGTCGCAAGAGGTGAGGCGCGAGCTGTGGCCAAGCTAGAAGACTGGGACAGCCATCAAGCCTATTTTGGAAAAGAAGAGCCTCCGATCTTTGAGCACACTCTCATCCAAACCAACTAATCGGCCGCATATCTAAGTTTATCAACCAGGTGGTTGATACAGAATCAGCCTATTCGCCCACAATAGTCGCTCCCTATGATTGATTCCTAGTTCGGGCTTTTACTTTATGATTTCAGACATAAAGTAAACCCTGAAATTGGAGAAACAAATCATGGAATCCTCAACATCAACCAAACCAAGAAGCCGTACAATCCGCCGCGTTTTCACATGGCTAGCCGTTCCACTCCTAGGCTTCGCCGCATTTGCATTTGTGACGGCCAAGGGAAGTACGCCTAGCTTGGCACAGTCAGATACCCATTCAATTGCGGAAGAACGGATGATTGAATTAGGTGGTGTTGAGCAATATGTGCTATTAAGAGGGAAAGATCGAACCGCTCCTCTTTTGGTTTACGTGCATGGCGGCCCAGGTGCTTCTGCCACACCATTTTTGCGCACCCACAATGCTGAACTGGAAAATGAGTTTATAGCCGTTTATTGGGATCAACGTGGTGCGGCTAAAAGCTTTAATTCAAATTTAGATCCTGCTTACATGACGATTGACAAAATGACGGCCGACCTTGGTGAGCTAATCGATTTGCTGCTTGCGGAGTTCAACCAAGAGCAGGTCATCTTAGTTGGCCATTCTTGGGGCACAGTGTTGGCCCTTGAACATGTTGCCAATCGGCCGGAAACGGTTGCGGCTTACATTGCCGTAAGCCAAACCACGAACCAGAGCGAGAGTAATACCTTGGGAGTTGAATGGGCGTTGGCACAAGCACAAGCGGCCGGAGATGAAAATGCCATCGCAAAGTTAGAGGCGATAGGTCTGCCCCCATACACCATCGAAGAATTTTATACTCAACGCCGATATCTGAATCAGTTTGGCGGTACATTGGTCGAACCACAAACAGATCTTGATTTATTGCGATTGTCTTTAGCCACATCAGAATTTGCTTGGCCAGATGCGATCTCGTTTGTGCGCAGCACCAGCTTTTCAGGCAGGGCGCTTTGGGCCGAACAGCAGCAGTATGATGCACAAACGCGTCATTCGAGCATAGAAGTTCCCATGTATCTGATGCTAGGTCAGCATGACAAAGTTATTTCACCAGAGCTAGGCATTGAGTATTTTGACAGCTTAGAAGCACCTGAAAAGGAGTTGATCTGGTTTGAAGAGTCGGCGCATGCTCCTTTGTTTGAGGAACCGGAAAAATTTAATCGTTCCGTAAAAGAGATTGCGGAAGACGTAGGTATCTTCAACCAATAATTTAACCGAGCTTGTTTGAGAATGAATTTTTCAAACAAGCTTTTTTCATTTCTGCCTACGGCCTATAATCCCCGATAAGGCTGATGCCGATAGTATTTCGGCCGATCATCCAACCGCACATGGAGCCAAGTGACCCCACCCCCGGCCGTACTCAGCCAGACAGGTTTATCATTTATTCGAGCTTCCATAGCCTCACCCACTGTGCGCCACAACTCATGTTGTTGAGATTGGGATGCATTCCGGCAAAAAGCTCCCAAATGGCCAAAGTCAACATCGGCCGAAGCTGGCTCTGGGACAACCATCACCGCATCTCCACCTAGATTTGAGAATGACACGACGCCATCGCTTGGCACTTGTTGAAAGTGTTGCTGAAACGCAGTCATATTCGGCCGACGGCGTGCAAGATGGGGATCGTCGATCAGTACAAACTCAAACGGCCGATCGAGGGTTTGGGCGGTCACGGCCGGACACTCCCAGCGGTAGCTCGTGAATGGAGCATCGGCTAGTTGTTTGATGAAGAATTGGCGAAAGTCGTGGTTGGTTTGGAGTAGGGTGGAGGTCCGGCCGAAAGTAAGAGGTTCTGTCTCAAATAATAGTTTGAATTTTATACATTGGCCGACGACTATTTCTTCTTTTTTTGCTATCCACATACCTCACCTATTATTGCCAATTTCCATTTTCACCAAAGACTATTGAAATATCAAAGGGTTCTAAATAGGATTGATAAGCATCTAAATGAATAAATCCAATACAGGGAAATGTACCCAACCCAGGCGGCCCTTCTTTAAGAAGTTTTCGACTGAGTAAAACTGCCGGAGCCGTTGGAATTCGTGGCCCATTTTGAGGGGCTACAAAAGCGATCGATTTTTGAACACCATCACTATTAGTTGCCCATACAGCGCAACCACCATGCAATGTACCAAACGATTTAAACAATTTGCTTAAAGAAACAAGTGATTTTGCGAAGCCCGGCAAATTTAATCTAGGAAACACTTGCTTAACCCAGCCAAGCACAGAAATCGCGTAATTAAAAACGGTCAGTTCAACACCCGCTTTAAATTCAACTTGATCAGCTTGAAATAATTCAGGAAATAGCTCCAAGTCTGGCACGTTGCATAACTGAACTCGTCTTCGGCCGACGGGTTCAGGAAAAGCGACAAACTCCCCTAAACTCCAACCTGCATGAGTCTGCCATCGTTTATCTTGCCAAACTTGAACAGGAATGCCAACATAAGCAAGAATAGACGCAATTGTAGAAACCCCTGCTAAGTTTTTATTTCCCGCATTAAGCGCAATTTTTATCGATTGTACACTTTGATCCTTTGAGATAAGCGCTTCTACACCGGCAGAAGTCACCGCTGGTGACGTGCTAGCCCCAACGCAGACAAATAACCCTTTGGACTCCGCTTCCTGATGAAGCTTTGTGATTCCTTCAACATAGTCTCTCCCATCACCCAGGTCAATATAATGGCAGCCTTGATTAATACAAGTTTTCGGAATTATGTAGTCTGTATCTTGAAAAGGGCCAGATGCATTGATAACGAGAAACGCACCTTCAATCACTTTCGAGAGTGAATTCGAATCACGAGTATCACATTGCATATATTGAGCATTAATCGAATCTGCATAAGCTTTCCCATTCTCAGCATTTCGCCCAGCAATAATCACAGTACATTCTGGCCCAACAAGCTGTTCAGAAATCAAGCTCCCAAATGTCCCATAACCACCTAAAATCACCACTTTTTTCATCGGCTCATTTCCCTAATTAAAACCAATCGCAATTCACACTCTTATTCTACCACCTCCCAAGCCTGCCACTGGCGTGATCGCAACCAATTTGTAGGGAGAGATCCCCCAACAATAGTTGCCTTTCAGACAATTTTGCCAGGAGTATCTTCCCCCTACAATTTATTTCTCTTTACGTCGTGTATTGTCGCACCGTGTTCCGGCCCAGCTGATACATATGCACCTCATCCGGCCCATCGGCCAAACGAATCGAGCGGGCATATGCAAAATACCCCGCCAACGGCGTATCCTGACTGACACCCATACCACCATGCGCTTGCATCGCCCGATCAACCACCGTCTGCGTCATCATCGGTGCCACAATCTTGATCATCGCGATCAGATCCTTTGCCTCTTTGATCCCGTGTTGGTCGATTTTGTCGGCCGCCGCTAGCGTCAAATAACGGGCCTGCTCAATCTCACAGCGTGACTTCGCCACATCCTGCCGAATCGAGCTAAAGGCACTAATCGGCCGACCAAACGCCGTTCTCGCGCTCACCCGTTCACACATCAGCTCAAGTGAACGCTGAGCGACACCGATTAGGCGCATACAATGGTGAATGCGCCCTGGTCCCAAACGACCCTGCGCAATCTCAAAGCCACGTCCTTCACCCAACAACAAGTTAGAAGCCGGAACTCGCACGTTATCAAGATCGATTTCCGCGTGTCCGTGTGGTGAGTCGGCCGAGCCAAACACCTTCATCGCGCGCAGAATCTTCAATCCGGGGGTATCCATCGGCACCAAAATCATGCTCTGCTGGCTGTGACGATCTGCCTCTGGATTGGTTTTACCCATCACAATCGCGATTTTACAGTTCGGGTGCAATGCGTTCGACGACCACCATTTCCGGCCGTTGATCACATACTCATCCCCGTCACGCACAATCGACGTTTCGATATTGGTCGCATCAGATGAGGCGACCCGGGGTTCCGTCATCAAAAAAGCGGACCGGATGGTGCCATCCATTAATGGGGTGAGCCATTTGTCTTGCTGCTCTTTTGTCCCGTATTTTGCCAACACTTCCATGTTGCCGGTATCCGGCGCACCGCAGTTGAAAATCTCAGGAGCCCACATGATTTTGCCCATGATTTCAGCCAACGGAGCATATTCTAAATTGGTCAGACCAGGGCTCAATTCACCATAATCTTCGGGCAGAAAGAGGTTCCAAAGCCCTTGCTCTTTCGCTTTCGCTTTGAGCGCTTCCATTTGTGGAATCGCTTGCCATTGGGTGTCTGCCCCCTCACAGTGTTCGTAGACTTCTTTCTCGATTGGATAGACGTGCTCTTGCATAAAGTTGCTGACTTTTGTCCGCAATGCTTCAGTTTTGGGTGTGTATTCGAAATTCATAATTTTGATTTTGTCGTTCTTTAGAACTGGTTTAAAAGTGCGGCCTGTTCCTGCACAGCTTCTTTAAATTCTGCTTTCATTTGTGCGATTAGATCTTGCACCGGCATCACATCATCGATGGTAGTAACGCCTTGCCCGGCCGACCAAACCGTCTTCCACGCTTTGGCTTCTTCTTCCGCTTCAGTACGATTCGCACCCAGCTCTTTACCAAAATCGACTTTGGCTTTGGCTTCCCATAGCTCTTTCGGAATGTCGTTTCGCTCAAGCGATTGTTTAATAAAGTTGGCCGGTACGCCAGAAACGGCCGCAGTATGGACGATATCGCCTACCTTACTTTCGATGATCATCTGACGATATTCATCTTGCGCCATGCTCTCAAGCACGTTGATAAAGCGAGTCCCCATGTAGGCGAAATCCGCCCCCATTTGCATCGCTGAGGCGACGTCCCGGCCGTTGCTCATACAGCCAGAAAGCAAAATTGTCCCATCAAAAAAGCTGCGCATCTCTTGAATAAATGGCATCGGGTTCAACAATCCTGCATGCCCACCGGCTCCGGCCGCCACACAGATCAACCCGTCGACCCCCGCGTCTTGCGCTTTCTCCGCATGACGCCGATTGGTCACATCGTGGAACACCCGGCCGCCGTAGCTGTGGACCGCATCGACCAAGTCAGACACAGCCCCGAGTGACGTAATCACCAAAGGCACTTTGTGTTTGACGATGACCTCAAGGTCAGCCTGCACACGTGGGTTGGTGCGATGCACAATCAGATTAACCCCGTAAGGAGCGGCCGGTTTGCCGTCTGGTTGGGTGTGGCCGTCCAGTGCTTCTTCGATCTGCGTCAGCCAGCCATCAAACCCTTCGGTAGTGCGATGATTAAGTGCAGGAAATGTGCCAACGATGCCGTTTTTACAGCATTCGATTACCAGCTCTGGGCCGGAGATGAGGAACATGGGGGCTGCCACTACAGGGAGTGACAAGGAGTCTAAATAAGGATTGGTTTTCATATTTTTTAGTTTGTTAGTTGGATGGTTTGTTGGTTTGCTCTTTGATTGCATGATGCCAACATCTTTGCTGTGGCAACAACACTACCCAACAAACCAACTATTTACTACGCCGTAATTCCACCATCTACGGCCAATGAATGACCTGTGATGAAACTAGCTTTATCGCTGCTAAGCCACAAAATCGACTCAGCCATTTCTTCCACTTTTGCCCAACGCTTCATCGGAATGGCGCGGCGCAATTTGTCACCTAAACCTTCAACCGGAATTTTGTCCGGGTCAAACAGATTGGTGATCGTAAACACAGGGCAAACCGCATTGACTCGAATATTGTGTTTGGCGTATTCCATCGCGGCCGTTTTCGTTAGCCCGACAACGGCATGCTTGCTAGCAACATAGGCCGCGTTGTTTGGCAATCCTTTTAACCCAGCAATCGATGCGATATTGATGATCGAGCCAAACCCTTGGCTCGCCATCTGTTGCAGTTCGAGCTTCATGCAGTAGAACACGCCGGTTTGATTGACAGCGATAATGTTGTCCCAATCTTCGAGGGTGTGTTCGGCCGTTTTATGCCAACTCGCCCCACCGATGCCAGCGTTGTTCACAGCGACATCGATCTGGCCGTACCGATCAACAACGGTCGTGATCAGCTCTTCGACTTCTTTGTAGTCAGCCACATTACAGTGAACAAAGCTCGCTTCGCCACCGTTCGCTTGGATCATGTCGACCGTCTTCATGCCGCCAAGAGGGTCAACATCAGAGACTGCGATCTTGCCGCCGTTTTGAGCATACAGCAGGGACGCAGCCCGGCCGATTCCGGAGCCAGCTCCGGTAATTAAAATTACTTTGTTTTCAAATTCCATAAATTATTACTTCACTTGCTCTCTGGATAATGGGACCGCATTGGTCTTCAAAAAACCAGCAACAGCTTCGACAAATCGTTCTGGCATCTCTAACTCGGGGAAATGACCGCAACCGTCAAATTCAACTAATTCTGCCTGAGGGGAAAAAGTCAAAGTTGATTTTGGATCAGTGTGTTTATGCGACCGATCTTCTTTGCCCCACACAATCATGGTCGGGGTATCAACTTGGTCGTCATTCAAACCTCTGGTCCATAGCTGTAACATGCTCGCTAATGGGTAAGCCGCACCTGCGGACAGGGCATCCAAAGTTGCCGTCACAATCGGCCGGTAATCATACGCTTTTGCAGTAGCGTACTTATACCAAAATGAAACAATTTTGCGCGCATTCCAACGAACAATCAGCTGTCCGATATATTTGCGCCGCAGCATCCCCTTTGGGTCCATGCGGCTGCACCATTGACGCATTCCAGCCAGATCGGGTGTCTGAATTAAGATGAGCCCAGAAATCGGCACCTTTTTTCTACGTGCCAATTCGGCTGCAACGAACCCACAAATACAGGGGCCACATACAATTAAAGGGCCAGCATCTAGCTTAAGCAGAGCCGTTTCAACCGCGACAACAGCTTCCTCAAACTGATATGCACCTGACTGCTGTGGCCTCGAAAAGCCAAAACCTGGCAACTCAATAATCACAACGCGATAACTATGATCAAGCTGCCTGATGAGCTCGTCATAGGCTTCAACAGTCACTGGAGGGTCACACAAAAAGACAACGGCCGGCTTATCGCTTTGAGTGTCTCGCATTCGAATATTGGTGATTTCAGTCTCAAAAATAACCGTTTGCGCATGCTCCGGCGGCTGTTTTGTCGTCCGCCATAACAATTGATCAAATACTGCTCGGTTCATGTTTGCCTAATTCAAAATAGACTGTGATCAGCCTACTAAGGCTTAATCACAATTTTGCCACGAACTTTCCGATCCATCATGTCTTGCAACGCCTGTGGCGCGTCAGCCAATGAATAGACCTTGTCGATATGTGGCTTGAGTTTGCCTGCCGCAAACCATTGGATAATTTCCATTGTGTTTGCCATGTTTTTTGCCGGTTCACGGGCGACAAAGCTACCCCAGAATACACCCACAATTTGGCACCCTTTGAGCAGTACCAAATTCATCGGGATTTTGGCGATTCCGGCCGGAAATCCAACGATCAAAAAGCGACCTTCCCATGCCGTTGAGCGCAACGCCGCTTCGGTATAGTCACCACCAACCGGGTCATACACAACGTCGGCCCCTTTGCCGCCGGTCAACTCTTTCGTCCGGACTTTGAGGTCTTCTTCAACATAGTTGATAACTTCATCTGCACCATGTTCTTTGCAGATGGCGAGCTTTTCGGCCGAACTCGCGGCCGCAATCACGCGCGCACCCATCAGTTTCCCTAGCTGAATCGCAGCCAAACCAACCCCGCCAGACGCACCCAACACCAACAGAGTTTCCCCTTCTTGAAGCTTGGCCCGATCTTTCAGCGCATGATAGCTCGTGCCGTAAGCCATCATAAAACAGCTCGCCGTTTCGAAATCCATCATCGGCGGCTTGGGGAAGATGACATTTGCCGGGGCGTTCACTTCTTCGGCAAAGCCACCGTTTGGAATGATCCCGAAC
This sequence comes from Anaerolineae bacterium, assembly GCA_045105475.1. GTDB lineage: Bacteria > Chloroflexota > Anaerolineae > Promineifilales > Promineifilaceae > WTJY01. The sequence continues at coordinate 2,376 of JBGCDP010000191.1, read as the reverse complement.
ACTTCGTCGCCGACCTTATGGTTTTTAACCGCCGCGCCGACTTCAGTCACGATGCCAGCAATATCACTGCCAGGTGAAAACGGTAGTGCTGGTTTGAACTGATATAGACCTTGAATAATCAAGGTGTCAGGAAAATTGACGCTGCACGCCTTAATCTGAACTTTGACTTCTTTATCACCGGGAGAACCAAGAGTCACATCTTCAAGAACCAGCGACTGCGGTGGTCCTAACTCTTTACATAGAATAGCTTTCATATTTAATCCTCTTTCACTTTTAGAACGAGCTTGCCCATCTTATCGCCACTAAACAGGCGCAAGAATGTCTCACGGAAATTCTCGATTCCTTCGTAAATGTCCTCACGGCTTTTCAGCTTGCCCTGAGCCATCCACTGCCCCATCTGCATCGCCCCTTCCATATACCGATCTTGATAGTCGAGCACGACCAGGCCGGTCATGCTGGCACGATTGACCAATAGTGACAGGTAGTTAGCGGGTCCTTTAATAGCCGTCGTGTTGTTGTACTGCGAAATCGCACCGCAAATCGGGATTCTGGCACCACGATTGATACGGGCCAATGCGGCGTCTAAAATGTCGCCACCCACGTTGTCGAAGTAAACGTCGATCCCATCTGGGCATTCGCGTTTAATCCCTTTAGAAACACTTTCATTTTTGTAATCGATGGCGCCGTCAAAGCCCAACTCGTTGATCAGATAGGCGCATTTTTCCGGCCCACCTGCGATCCCGACAGCCCGGCATCCTTTAATTTTGGCGATTTGCCCGACGATAGAGCCAACAGCTCCGGCCGCACCTGAGACCAAAACCGTCTCCCCTTCTTTCGGTTGCCCTACTTCAAGCAATCCAAAATAAGCGGTCATACCCGGCATCCCCAGCGTGCCGATATAAGTTGGCATCGGGGCTAGCTTAGTATCGACCGGGTAGAAGCCTGCCCCATTGGTGACGAGATATTGCTGTACACCACCCCAACCGCTCAATACCGTCCCTTCGGCGTATTTGCCGTTATTTGACTTGGTGACGACACCGACTGAGCCAGCCCGCATCACTTCACCGATCTGTACCGGTGGAATGTATGAACGGGCATCGTTCATCCAGCCACGCATGGCGGGGTCGAGCGAGATGTAATGCTGTTCGAGCAGCATCTCGCCATCGGCCGGTTCTGGGATCGGGTTGCTTTCTGTCACCCATGTTTCTTCGTCTGGAAGGCCTACTGGCCGTTTTGCTAACTTAACTTGTTTGTTCATTTTTCCTCTCGTATAGGCGTAGCACGCTACGCCCTACATGTTTACTGTCGACGATGCCCACAGACCGCCAAACTCAAGCGCTATCTCACGATCTTGGCCGATCACTTTATATTCGGCCGATGTGCTCATATCTGTGAACGCTTTCTTACTAGGGTATTCAACGATAAAAACCATATGAGGTTGATCTTCAGTATCGCCAACCACAGTTTGATTGACATTGCCTGCCCAAATCACTTTGGCCTGAGCTTTTTTAAGCAGTGGCTCCATATTTTTGCTATAACGCAAATAGGCTTCTTGCCCCGTTTCGTCCCCTTTGCCAGATTTGGCTTTAAATTTCAAAATATTGACCATGGCGACCGGGGTATCGGCCGGATAGTCGTTCATAAAGGCGAAAAAATCTTCTCGTTTCGGAGTAACCTGGTCAATTAAAATCATATTGTCCTCTTTTCTCTCTACTCGAATCCCATTACTTGTAGCCGCCCAAATCGATCCAACTCAAAAAACATCTGCGCCATCTCAGCCGCCGTGTACGGCCGCATTCCGTTGCTCAGCCACCACTTGCCCATCGAGAGCAATGCCCCGACATAAAATTCAGCCAAAATCGGTAACGGAACGGCCGGGTCAAGATTGAGCCTCTCAGCCTGCTCTACGAGCAGTCGGCTGAAAATATCGCGGAACGCATTTTGCACTCGTTCATATAAAACCGGAACGTCACGGCTTTCCAGCACCATCCCGAAAAATGGGGCGTTACGCTCAAAGCTTTCAAACACCTTTTGCACCGCCACCAGCGGAATATTGCCGTCTTCATCAAGTGACCGTTGAGCAAGATCAGCCTGATAACGGCTGTCAAAAATCTCAGAGATATTTTCGAGCAGCGCACGTTTGTCTTTGAAGTGAGCGTAGAAGGTGGTGCGGCCGATATCGGCTCGCTGCAAAATATCTTCAACACGTAAGTTGTCGTAACCTTGCTCTGCGATGAGCTCGATGAATGCTTCGCGAAGCAGGCGATGGGTGCGGCGTATGCGTTTGTCAGTGATTGCGGAGGTGGACATAATGTTACAATACAGAACAGATTGTTCCGTATTGTAACTCGATCAGGCCGGAAAGGGCAAAATGTT
>JBGCDP010000190.1:0-3399 GCA_045105475.1 Anaerolineae bacterium | reverse complement strand
ACTTTTTCTTCTACTCACTACTATATTGAAAACCAATATTCTGATATTGAATTAGCATTTTTTATGCTCTATCAGGTTTCATTCGAACAGTTCATTTCCAGTTCTGGCTGTGATGGCATTGAGTCTCATAAACTTGCTGCTAAAAAAGCATTAAAAATTGTTAGGGCTGCTTCTGATAATTTGAATAAATGTCTGAAAGATAAGATCGAGATTTAATTCCAAGAGACCCTTGAAGATACGGTCACACTTGTTTAATAAGTGTGATGAATAATTAGGCTAAAAAAGGTCGATTTTTTAGCCTATTCGTACATTTTCGTTCCATTGGAATTCAGATCCCAAACATACCTTCGGCTACCCTCTGAGGACCCTCGCCAGGCGGCATATAGGTTGCTCCTCGATGTGCTCAGTTTTGGGGTTATGTGGACCCAACTTGGCTCATAAAGCGGCGGGCTACGGTAGCTTCGCGATCTTGTTGAGGCTGGAGCCTGATCGTCCATAAGGTTTATTTATGTCCTGCTATTTGGGAGGAAAAAAGCCCCCCGAAAGCGACTTTTTATCTTCAAAATGAATCTGGATTGGACCTTTTTGGGGCGTTGGACAAAAGTGCTCTAAACGCTTTGTTATATGTATTTTCTTAACCTGTGCGCAAAGCTAATATTGTAGAGATGTCTGTAATATCTGAGTAGAGAGATAAACCCTCATCTTTAGATTCAATAGCAACAATAGACATCCTATCGGCTAGCTCATTGCCTTCGATACCTACATGACCATTCACATGATGGATAGTGATTTTCGAAGAAATTTGCTGATACAACGCATATGCAGGCTTGATAATGTCTAGATTTTTGATTTCACCACCAGACTTAGTCCAACCTTTTTTCTCCCAACCAGTCGCCCACTTTGTAATACAATCTATCGAGTATTTGGAGTCACAAAAGATACCAACAGAATGACCTATTGCCAGTTTTTCTTTAGCTAACATGAGTGCTTGATTCAGACCATTTAACTCAGCTGTGTTGTTCGTTCCAAACGATTGATATAAACCGTTCCATAGTTCACTTAACTGGTTGTTTTCATATACAGCTAAACCTATACCTGCTTCCCCTGGGTTTGGGTCACACGCTCCATCTGTGAAGATTTTCACTTCAAATTCCATAGCATCAATTTGCTTTTGGGATAGAGGTGCTGACTTTTTAGCGCCCGTTTTTGCTTTAGCAGAGTGAGAGCCAGTAGGTTTGCCACCAAAGGCCGATTCAGCTTCTTCAAGTGTTGGAAATGATTTATAACGAGCATCAGTAAAGCCATCAACCAATGACTTACATTCTGGCCAAGTAGTGAAAATCCCCGTTTCTCGACCTTTCCAAACCACATAATATTTTTTGGGCATACGGCCTCCTATTACTCATCCGCAAACAAATACTGAAGAAGTTGAATCACTCCGTATAAAACAGCTGTTCCGATAGCAACTATAACACGGGGTTTGAAGCCCCCATTGTAAAAGGCTTGCTCCTGTGGATCAAATGACTAAGCACAGAACGAAAAAGGATTCGGGGTTTTTATAGATATTGCGAAATATCCAACGCTAAGGATTTAGATTTTAAGCAAAATGGCATGCATATCCCCTAAAAGCCCTAAACAGCGTGAGAAAGGTTTATTTGGGACATGGAATAGCACACGGTTTCAACTATGTTTCAGAACGTAGACTTACCTCCCAAAAAACTGAAATATGCTTTTGGGGGAGTGGGATACGCAAAGGGCCCTGACACGTTTCTAAACACTAGTCTACCCGTAAATCAAACTCCTTGTACAAAAAAATTCATGCCTTCCATGTTCAGAATTGCATCACGCCCCCCCAATCTTGCAATCACTTCGGCCTGATCACTTCTGGCATTTTCATCAACTACCTCAGGATCAAGTATTTCGTACAACTTCGCTTTACAGTCCTTAAGAATATGGCGATGGGAGCTCGAATGTGCGAGGTCCTCGTCTTCCATTGGGTCGTTTTCAAGATCGAATAGTTGGGGTTCGTGGCCTACATAGTAAACCAGCTTCCATTGCCTGTAGCGCAGCATAAAGAACCCTCTGGTGACACCACCATCGTGGTATTCGCTAACAACTACCCTATCCGGTACTTCATGATTTGCTAGGTCAAACAGGTTTTCACCGGATAGACTCCTCTCAGTTTCATTCAACGATATTCCGACGCCCTCTAGAATGGTCGGATAAAAATCAATTAATGAGACTTGGGTATCGACAACTTTTCCTGCGGGTATATCTGGCCCCGCAATAATGAGTGGTATCCCCACGGCATCTTCATACATTACCTGCTTGGTCCACATACCGTGGTTGCCTAGCATCTCACCATGATCACTGGTGTAAGAGATACGAGTATCGTCATTTAAACCCAATTCTGTCATCACATCCACTATTTCACCAACCATATGGTCGACGTATGAACAAAGCCCATAATAAGCCGCTGTAGCCTGACCAATCTTGTCTCCGATCATGTAATCTTTGTAATTAAAAAAATCATAAAGCTCCTTGAGTGCCGGGTGGGTTGGTGATTCATCGGCACGGTGTGGCACGGGCATTTTTTCCGGATCATATAAATTAAAAAATTCTGGTGGTGATATCAAGGGGTAGTGAGGGGAAATAAACGAAACGAACAAAACCCAGGGCTTACCCTGGTTATTAGCGGCGGTTTTGCGAAGCCAATCGCAGGCAGCGTCGGCGACCTGTCGATCATGACTTGTATAGGCGGATTCCCCTTTACCAAGAGCCTCCGAAAAAGCTTTGGTCCCTTCATCATAATCCGGCATCGGATGGTCCCGAACCAACCCTTTGATCCAGCCTTGTCCATTAATGCAGTGTTGGGGGAGAATCTCCTCTTCAAATCCGTTGTCATCTTCAGTGCTCCGAAAGTGCAATTTGCCTATGGATGTACATCGATGGCCTTCATCACGCAATCGGTGTGACCAACTGGGTAGGGTGCCACTATAAGGTTCGGCGCAACTCCAGTTTCTATGTTGATGGAGGTATCGTCCAGTAGCTAGACTGGCTCGCGCGGGAACACAGATAGGTGACGGCGTGTAAGCGTTAGTAAATCGTGTACCCGATGCGGCAAGTTTATCCAAATTTGGCGTTTTCACGATGGTGTCACCGTAACACCCCAAAACTCTCCTAGAGTGTTCATCAGAAATTAAAAACAAATGGTTCTTCGGTTTCATATTTTATCCGTTGCTCTCAGGTTTCAATCAGCCTTGTTGAGTATAAAAAGTACGAGCATCCTGTTTTTATAGATTATTAAATCAAGGGTTGAAATCTTCTGGATTTCTTAAATTGCGCAAGCCACTTTGATTACGAGCAAGATCAACATTGAATTCGTATTTGCCATACACA
>JBGCDP010000189.1:0-10719 GCA_045105475.1 Anaerolineae bacterium | reverse complement strand
CGAGAAGCACCTACATTTTTCAAGGATCAGCAGTTTTCCTTTGATCATTTGCTCATTCAAGTAAAATCTACAGGATGAATGAATGTACCCGCCTAAATATTTGGTCAGGCCCTCGAAATATCTCGACCGCCCTGATGTATAGCTTTGCCCAACGCAAAGATACAACCGTTTATGATGAGCCTCTATACGCTCATTATTTGAGTAAAACAGACGCAGACGAATATCACCCACATGCGGCCGAAACGCTGGCGTCTCAAGCGCATGATTATCAAGAAGTCCTTGATGCTGTTATGTTTGCCGACTATTCCACACCAGTCGCTTTTTTTAAGCAAATGACCCACCATTTGGTGCATATGCCGTGGGACTTTTTGGCAGAGATGACTAACGTTATCCTGATTCGTGACCCTGTTGATATGTTGCCCTCTTATGCAGTGCAAGTGACGGCACCTTCGATGTTAGACACCGGCTATGCAGAAAACGTCAAACTCTTTAACTACCTGAAAAGCATCGGGCAAAACCCGATTGTGCTTGATTCAAAACGAGTTTTACAAGATCCTGCGGGAAACTTGGGAAAATTATGTGAGCATGTCGGCATTCCATTTGATGACGCGATGCTTAGTTGGAAAGCGGGTGCCCGGCCGGAAGATGGCGCATGGGCCCCAGCGTGGTACGCTAGCGTGCATAAATCGACCGGTTTTATGAAATATCGGCCGAAAACTGACCCTTTTCCAGAAACGCTTAAACCGCTGCTTGAAGCGTGTCAGCCGCTGTATGCACAATTATTGGCACATGCTATTTAGTGGATTGTTGATAAGTGAATAGAGATTAGAGACGAGCTTTTACTAGAAACATAATTGATTGAGCATTGGCTCAAATTCGGGAGGAAAAATGTTTGGATCTGCAACCCTTGAAGTTATTTTAGGAATGATTTTTGTCTTCCTGCTGTTGAGCGTTATTTGCTCAACCATTAATGAATGGATCGCATCGAGCTTTAATTTACGTGCCAAAACGATGCAATCTGGTATTCGCCGTTTGCTAGAAGACCCTGAAGGGCAATATCTGGCTAAGCAATTTTATGATCATCCATTGATCAAGGGATTGTCACGTGATAATCAGAAAGTGCTTCCCTCCTATATTCCGGCCGAAACCTTCACCATGGTTTTGATGGACCTGCTCGCACCTCAGGAATTTGGTAATCCAAAACCATTGCGCGAAGTGTATGTCGACATTCAAGCCCGACTCGAGAAGATGGCGTTAGATGAAAGTGCTTTCGGTCGAGCGATTATGCTTTTGATGGATGAGACCGGATTGTCGCAAGATCAGCTTCAAGAGCTAAGAGATGGCTGGAGCCAAGTGCATGATCTAAAAGGTAAGCTTAAAGATTTGCAAGAAGGGCCGGTGGGTGAGATCAACATCCCTCAGGTGCAGGGGCTAATGGATACGATTACCCGCTCAGAAGCAAAGCTGCTCTTGGCTGAAAAAGTGGCTGATCAAGCGATTTTAAATGCACGCCAGAAAGTGGGTGAGCATTTTGATAATGCGATGGATCGGGTATCAGGCTGGTATAAACGGCAGTCGGCCGTCAGCATTTTTGGCATCGCGCTGGTTGTCTCTGTCTTTTTGAACGTGGATAGCATTAGCCTTGCTAGCAGTTTGGCCAACAACCCCACACTGCGCAACGCAGTCGTGGCTGCGGCCGATAACGGCGTCGATGACTTAACCGACACAGTGAATGCTGTGACTTCTGACAGCAGCGGCCCGCAAGACTTAGTGGACGAGCTAAATCAATTGGGTTTGCCGATTGGCTGGAATGAGCAGACGACGCCTAAAAACGTAACAGAGTTAATTAATAAACTTCTGGGGTGGATTGTTACGACGGTGGCCGTTTCGATGGGTGCGCCGTTTTGGTTTGATATCTTGAGCAAAGTCTCAAGTGTTAGGATCGCGGGCAAAAAACCGGACCGTATGGCGGAGGCGTCTGCAATGCAGGTTGTTGTGCCGGTAGCACTCCCTCAACCTCAATTGAACCTGACGAAAGAGTAACGTTTAGCTGCTTTTGGCTTCTATCGCTTCGAGTATTTTTGCTAATACATCTTCCGGTGTATACAAGCCAGTATCGATAATAATCGCATCTTCGGCCGGGCGTAAGGGGGAATGCTCACGGCTGCTGTCAATTTCGTCTCGGCGTTCAATATCGGCCAAAATCGTTTCGAATTCAACAGAGTTGTAATTCCGGGTCAGATGGTCACCCATGCGCCGTCTGGCTCGTATTTCGGCGGAAGCGTCAAGATAAATTTTGACTGGTGCATCTGGCAATACCACTGTACCGATATCTCGGCCGACCATGACGACAGCATGCCCTTCCGCAAACTGACGCTGCATGCGCACCAATTCTTCTCTGACCTCTGGATAAGACGACACGGCTGAGACATTCTGATTAACCTGCGGGTTTCGAATTTCCCAAGTCGCATCGATCCCATCAACGATAACGGTGTAATGTCGACCGTCAGCGTGATCCTTTTCAGGCTCGATCTCAAAGTTCATCGCCTGAGCCACCCGCACGACATTTTCTTCGCTTTTCGGGTCAACACCCTGGACCAAAGTTGCCAAGGTAACTGCCCGATACATTACGCCTGTATCGAGAAAAATATAGCCTAGTTTTTCAGCCAATTGATAGCCTACAGTTGTTTTGCCCGATGCGGCCGGGCCATCGATTGTAATTGTGGTTGGTCGAGTTTTGCACATAGTTTTTATTAGGCGATTTCACATAATAAAATCGCCTTCTAGCTAACCCCTTAGCTTCTACGATAAGTGATGATGTTTAGGGTTGGCCTCAACTGCCTGAAAATGCGAATATGATCCATGCAGTTAAAGAAAAAGCAAGAAATAATTTGGGTAGTCTAACGGCGAACACAACGGCAAACGTTGTTAATCCGCTTAGGGTCAAGGTGGGCCAAATCAAACCGGTTGAAGCGCCACTAATCAGGACATCGCGCTGACCGATACCGATCCATAATAAGACGATTCCTACCAAAAGCCCCCACGGCCACACTTGAAATGATAAAAGTAAATTACTGCTGGGCACAACGCCTAGAGATCCGATCCAGCCCGTCCACACTGCGTAGAATGAAGTGGTGACTGCGATTGCGGTTACTCCCCCGATCAACCATTTTTTTTCTGATCGAAGCCAGATAATAACTGCTGCGAACCCGCCCGCTTGTGGTTGAACCAAGAGCAGTAAGATCGACGCAATTTCGGCGAACAAACGCTTAATCGGCCGATTATGAGCCGGTTCAATCCCATCGACATATTCTGCTTCAGGAGCGAAAAAGGTGAAGATAAGCAGCCCGAGCAGGGGAAGTGTATCTAAAATTGTGGTGTGCAGAGGCCATAAAATGAATGGAGATGTAAAGACCAGTAGCAAGACCCACCAGCGGCCGGACCAGCGCCACACAGCCATGGCGATGATTAAAATCGACAGGCTTGATAGGAGTGGCGTGTGCAAGGCACTTGTTGGTGCAAAAGATGGATCTGAATAGGCGAAATAGACCCAAGCTCCAGTAAGGACAAGCGCAATTGTCCAAAATAACCCGGCCGGAGAGCGGTCTGGCTCTGATACTTTTACAGGATAAGTCATGCGGGCTGTTTATCTTTTGGGCCGACTGCGCGGTTTACCAGGATTCAGTTTGTTTCTGGCGGCTTTTTTCTTTTGTTGTTCTTGGAAGTTTTTCTCACCACCAGCTACATATTTGTGTAGTTGGTCAATTTCACGATCTGTGAGGTAGCGCCATTTGCCCAGCCCTAATCCGCCCAACTTTAGAGGACCGAGCTGCTCGCGTGACAGATGCTGCACTGAATGGCCCAACTTGGCTGCGACCCGTCTAATCTGCCGTTTTTTGCCTTCACGTAGGATGACTTCTAGCCATGTGAAACCGGAGCCGCGTTCCTGAACCTTGACTTTGGCTGGCAATGTCCGGCCGTCATCGAGATAGACCCCTTTTTTCCATTTGTCTATCGTTTCATTGGTCATGTTGCCTTCAACTTTGACCCGATAGGTTTTTTCATGCTGATAGCGTGGGTGGGTGAGGTGATGGGCCATATCGCCGTCATTGGTCATAAGGACCAATCCGACACTCATGTTGTCTAACCGGCCGACCGGGTACAGATGCCCCGGTACTTCGCTGATCATTTCTCGCACCGTTTTACGGCCGCGGTCATCTTCGTCTGAGATCACATTCCGTGGCTTATGCACCATGATGTATGTCGGTGCTTCTGGTTTTGGCAACGACTGCCCATCCACAGCGATTTTGTCTTCATACGCATTTGCCTGGTCACCCAGTTTGGCTACTTTGCCATTGACTGTTACCCGGCCGCGTTCAATTATCTTTTCGCAATTTCGACGGGAACCTAATCCCGCTTTTGCCATTATTTTTTGGAGTCTTTCCTGCATGGAGTTAATTGTAACTCAATCGGTATTAGTTATCCGTTGATTGTTACACCTAAAAGGGATTAAAAATAGGATAGGATCGGTTCAAATCAGCACTGATGCGCATAAATGATGCTGGGCCACATCACCTAATCAGTTGGTTCCGATTGTTCTAGTAGCTCAATGATGCGCACTTTATTTAGCGCTAACCATTTTAACCGCTTCCAATAAACATCGGTGCCCGACCAAAGCAGCATCTCCCACTTATCATCATTTTTTGAATGGCTATGTTTCATAAACTGCTTGAAATTTTCGAGCGATCCATCTTCAGCTTGTATGGCTTGTTCGCATATTTTTTCATTACGTTCACAGTAAGTGGCCAGTGAATCTAATGCTTTTAACTGCTCTGTTGCTCCATCGAGCAATTTATATCCTTCACGAGCGATTTCAATCAAATGCCGCCAATTTCCGAAGCAGTTCCATAGAAACTGAGCCCGGCCACCATTAATCATATTATGCTCAAGCACCCGAAAGGCAGAAATCATTTTAAATTCAAACGGTAGATCCGTAACGCTTTTAGAACCTGACTCCATCCAATCTATGCGCCAATAAGGATAGTGTTCATCAAGCCAATTCACGACCTGCTTTTCTGTCTTTTCGCCTTCGATGCTCATATTGACCCGGATATAAAAACCTTTTGGTTGTCAGGCTAACGGACAACTGCAAGCCCAACTCGGCCCCGTTCTGCATCAATTGAGACAATGTTGACCTCAATGACGTCACCCACGCCCGGCCATTCTCCCTTGATTTTCGACCGATGGATCAAACCAGACTGTTTGACACCAATGTCGACAAAACATCCAAAATCAACAACATTTTGCACGGTCCCTTTTAAAGTCATTCCCTCTTTAAGATCAGACATCGACATGACATCGCTACGTAAAATCGGCTTAGGCATGTCAGCACGAGGGTCACGCCCCGGCCGGACAAGCTGCTCCATGATGTCGGTTAGCGTCGGCACGCCAGCATCAAGCTCGGCCGCCAATTCATCTGGCTTGAGTGATTGCAAACGGCTCTCACGTTCCTCAAGCCCCATCGAACCTTTTAAATCAATCCCAGCTTCGACCATTACTTTTTTAGCCAAACTATAGCTTTCAGGATGAATGGCGCTGTTGTCGAGCCAGTTATCTCCATTTCGAATACGTAAGAATCCGGCCGCTTGCTCAAATGCTTTTGGACCAAGGCCGACTACCTTTTTGACTCCGGCTCGATTAGAAAATTCCCCATGTTCATTGCGATAGGCAACGATGTTTTGGGCCACACGCGGGCCGATTCCGGCTACGTGGGTCAATAGAGCCGGCGAAGCACTGTTCACATCGACTCCGATTTCGTTAACAACCGACTCAACTACACCTTCCAGCGTTTGGGCCAACTGCTTTTGATTCACATCATGCTGATACAGCCCTACACCAATCGCTTTTGGGTCGATTTTAACCAATTCAGCCATCGGGTCTTGCACTCGACGGGCGATAGAAACTGCCCCTCGAATCGACACATCAAGATCGGGTAGTTCGTCACCGGCCAGTTCACTCGCTGAGTAGACGCTGGCTCCGGCCTCATTGGTCACGATATAGGCCAAATCAGCCTTTTTGAGCGTTGTGATCAATTCTGCAACAAGTTTTTCTGACTCACGTGATGCGGTGCCATTCCCAATTGAAATCAGTGAAACGTTGTATTTTTTCACCAACTGAGAAAGTTTTTGCAGTGATTGATCCCACTTTTTTTGCGGCTGATGGGGGTAGATTGTGTCGTAATCTAAGACTTGGCCGGTTTGATCGATGACCGCGAGCTTGCAACCGGTACGAAAGGCCGGGTCTAGCCCCAAAACGACTTTGTCGGCCAATGGTGGTTGCCCCAGCAAGCCACGAAGATTCTCGGCAAATACGTCGATGGCATGCCCTTCAGATGATTCTGTGAGGGTGCGCCGCACATCTCGCTCGATGGCTGGTAGCAGTAAACGCGCGGCCGCATCTTGGATCGCATCTTCAAGTTCCCTGCTAAACTTTGAGCTTTTACGGGGCAAAAAGCGTCTGGCGATCGCACGTAGCCAATCACGTCGGTCGATCAGCACCTTGAGTCGTAAAATCTTTTCAGCTTCCCCACGGTTGATCGCCATAATTTGATGCGGCCGTAGGCGATCTAGCTTTTGCTCAAAACTATAGTAGAGCTTGTACGTTTCTTTCGGATCTTCGGCCGATTTAACTTTTTCAACCTGCACAATCGCGTATTTCAGCGCCTTTTCGCGGACCTCACCCCGAATATCAGGATGATCACTAATCGCTTCAGCCACGATATCTCGCGCCCCTAACCAGACTGCATCAACGTCCGGTAGCTCATCGCCGATAAAAGGTTGAGCCAACTTTTGAAAAGATTCATTGCTGGCCCCCTGTGCCAAAATCATGTCGGCTAAAGGTTGGAGCCCGCGCTGACGTGCTTTTTCAGCCCGGGACTGTTTTTTGATTTTATAAGGCTGGTAGAGGTCTTCGAGCAGGGTCAGGCTATCGGCGGCCGCTATTTTTTTACGCAACCCGACTGTCATTTTCCCCTGATCATCAATCGCTTTAATTATTGTTGCACGCCGATCATCGATTGCGCGCAGCTTATCGAGTCGGTCAACAATATCGCGCAGCTGTTTCTCATCAAGCTCTCCCGTTTTTTCTTTACGATAGCGAGCAATGAAGGGCAACGTATTGCCGTCATCTAGAAGGTCGATGGTGGCTTGTACTTGCGTCGGTTTGATGTTGAGTTCGGTAGCGATTAATTGTGCATGTGTCATAGCCTAGAATTATATTCAAGAGTGGGAAAAAAGGGGAAAATTCGGCCGGAGCCATCTTGTTATCTTGTGCCTAAATCAAACCAATTTTAAAAATCTGTAATAAACGGGATCGTTTTTGTTACTCATTAAGGTATAGATCAAAAACTAGATGCGAAACTCGCATAATTATTGGAGAATAAAAATGATGAATTTAATCAAAAAAGCATGGGCGTGTGAACAAGAAAACCGGGCATATTGGTTGTTAATGGGGATTTTTTGGGCCAGTGCCATTCTTATCGGATCTTGGTTGAGTAAAGGAAGTGGCAATGAGGAAGCGGTCTTTTTCATTCTGCTTACTAGTTCTTCCTCGATGTTTTTGTTTGGGAATCGGAAAAATAGATCATCGAAACTTTCTTGATCTGTCAATACAGCAAGGACCAAAAAATTTAGCTTGGAATAGAAAAAGGCCGGGATTCCCCAGCCTTTTTTCTTGTTAACTATTCTTTTGATTTGAGTGTTTTAGAAGGCTGGCTACCTACCATTTATTTTGTAGCCATTTCTCAAGCTCTTGATCTAAGCTATTCATCGCTTCTGGTAGAGAAGCATACGGCCCCCCTTTCCATACCGTTTCATAAATCAGCACCCCCGGTGCTACCGCCTCACCCGTTACCCCGACATCATCTTGTTCAAGTCGCACCGTTCCATACTTTTGAGTGAACTGGTGGATATATGCATAAGGTTCTGATGCCATCCGAATCTCCTTGATAACCTCATCCGTTTCAACCTTTGTCTTGGAAACGGGCGAAAACTATCGGTGTAAACGTCTATGACCTTTCTTAAAGTTCTCACGATGGTGCGATGTTTAAGTGCAGTGTTGAGTCTATACGCTGTCGGCTGGGGTTCGTTGCCCTATATAGGCTTCTCCTAATTTGAATTTAAGATTTGATCAATGACAATACAAGTCGCCAAAATCGAAACCACATCTTCATCTTTAGCAATTTCAACATTGTAGTAATGGGGAATGGAGAAGGGCTGTTTCGCTACTGAAGCCACAACTTTTTCATTCCGCTTAAATACATATTCTCGTAGCCAGAAAGACCCCTCAATTAAATAGTCATTTGGCCCCGGCACATCAAGCACAAATGATTTCTTGAACCAGTTGAACTCCTGAGTAATCGTGGCAAATTGAGCATCATTGATCAAAATTGAGTAGGTTGGGAATAAGATCGTTTCTTGTTTGATATAGGCTAACTCCTTGCCGGTATCACTCTTAAATGAGAATTTTGCACCCCATGTAAACATCTCTCTTTGAACATAGAAGGCATCCTGCTTAAATTCATCCAAAATTGTAAAACTATGCCCTAACGATAAAAAATCTTGCTGAATATAGTAAATCATTTTGAGCCTTTGCTATTTGGGTTTTACAGCCATGCGGCCGATTGTTTTGATATCCCTTTTACGCTGTTGGGCTGAAATTTGTTGCGTTGTTTAACCATTAGCCCTGAGGTTGATCGGGATTTTCTGGTGGATGGTTAGATAGTTTGAGTGCTGGCTCAACACGCCAATAGACCCATTTTTTATTTTCATTTCGCTCGCGACTAACGAGTTCTAAGTACATTAGCTCATGCAGACGCAGCATAATTTCTTTCGTATTCATCTCTCCAATATACTCTCCCTTCGCTTGGATTCGCTCAAAAATAACATTGACCAAAATCGGGGGTGATTCAGGTATGAGCCCTAAAATCTTCCGTTGAGTTTGGGATATATTCGCAATCGAACGTAGCCGTTTCTGATCCAAACCGATTAATTTTTGCTCCGCCTCTTTTGATATCTGAAGAGATTCCTCAAGCTGACTTCGAAGGTCATCGATAATTTCTTTGAGAGTTTGGTAAATACCATCCTCATCGATCTCCTCCTCCTCTTCATATTCAAACCCTTCAAATGGTAGTTTGTTTAGATCCTCTTTATTAAGAGGCGCATATCCCCCTGAGGCTAGAAATTCATTGGCGTCTTCTTTCGATTTCATCCCTTGGCAACGCGCAAACACGTAAATAAATGCAATCAAGCGATCACGCATTTGCCAAGATATTTTCCGGCCGCCACTCTCCCATTTACTAAATTGCCCAGCTGTGTACAACTGCGTTGGATCATACTCAGCGATTAGATCTAAGAATCGTTTTTGAGTTAAATATTTTCCATTTTGTGGATCAATACTTTGATGACGATAATAGGCCATCCATTCTCCGAAGGTTCTCATCTGTTTTATCCCTAGCCCCGTTTGTAAACTGTGTTTCTCTAAAACCACTTTGGAAGCTAGCCAAAAGATGGGTGAGTAGGTGTAGGAAACAAACGGGTGCGCCCTAAGTTTGCAGAAAATTGCTGTGTAGGCATTAAATCTACACAGATTGATCTGGCTGGCAACAAAATGCCGAATTTCTATGGAGAATTACTCTTTGTCGAGGGCGAAACCTGTCAGACGATTCCAAGTGCTCCAAGCTGAAGCAAAGGCGTTATATCCGGCAAGCTGAAAGGTGCTGGGTCTTGAGTCGATGGGATGGTAGGCGAACTTTGAAAGCTCCCAGCTGTATTGAGTCAGATCAATATCATGTTCGGCCGCAAACTGCTCAATCCCTTTTTCGGCCGCGATTGCGAGTGTTTTGATATCATCAGCAATTGGTTGGTTTAGTTTCCAATCAGTAAAAACAACCTGCCGTGTAGGTGTCCCTGACTGATTGAGCCAGAGCTTGATTGTGACGCCGCCCAAGCGTTCTGCGCCGGGTGATTGTCGAATGAGATAGCTCGAACCGATCGAATACATGCTTAATCTGCGGCAATCGCTTTAAGTTGCCAATCGATCCTGATGGACATACTCTTCCGGCTTCACCGAAATCACTTGGCTGGTGCTGTCACTTCCCATCGTGATCCCATAAATGGTTGAGGCCGCCTGCACCGTGCCACGGTTATGGGTAATCACCACAAACTGCGTGTTTTCTGACAGCTCGCTCAACGCATCTCTAAAGCGATTGACGTTCGCCTCGTCCAAAGCGGCATCAACCTCGTCCATAACACAGAATGGGGTGGGTGAGACTTTTAAGAGTGAAAAGATGAGACTCGCGGCCGTCAATGATCGCTCACCACCAGAAAGCAGCGCTAACCCTTGCGGCCGTCGGCCGGGGAGCTGCGCCACAATCTCGACACCGGTAATCGTCAAATCATCAGGGTCAGTGAGGTTAAGCTCGGCCGAACCACCGCCAAACAAGCGGGTAAACATCGTGCCAAATTCAGCATTAACTTTGGTCACCGTCTCTGCAAAGCGTTTAGACGTTAGCTCGTCTAATTCATCGATCACCTTGCGCAACTGTTCTTCCGTTTGGTTCAAGTCGAGAATCTGCTCTTCCAAGAACTCATGGCGCTCTGCAACCGACTTGTATTCGGCCGGGGCATCTGGGTTAATCGCACCCATCCGGCTCATTTGGCC
>JBGCDP010000188.1:0-4149 GCA_045105475.1 Anaerolineae bacterium | reverse complement strand
AACGCAGCCAAGCCTAGAAGGAGTCCCGGTTGTTGCTGTTTCGGCCGCCGATCCTAGTGTCGAAATTCCGCGTACCAAGGAAATGGGGTTTAGTGGTTTTATAAGTAAACCGATTAAGCACAACCTACTACCAAAACAAATATTAGCGATTATGAATGGCGAAGAAATTTGGGGTGGCTAAAGGGCTTCACGAAACCCAGACTAACTCTTCTTTAATTCTCTGCGATAAGCAAAGACTAAAACTCCGGCAAGAATAATTATCATGATCATTGATACAGCTAAACCGATTTGAAAAGAAACCGGCCGGAATTGAAATATAATCTTATGCTCTCCCGCAGCTAACTCTACCCCGCGCAAAAGCCCATCAACCTCTAAAATCTCTGTCTCTGCTCCATCAACAGTCACTGTCCAGCCTGGATAGACCGCATCACTTAAGACAAGCCTAGCATCTTCGGCCGTTTCCACGTTCAACTCAACCCGCTCAGCTGCATAGCTAACAATTTCAGCATGCCCCTCTATTCGATCAGCCCCCATTACTGATTGACTATCCGAATTTAGAAAGAAAGCCCTTGGCCACACATCCAAATTTTCATAAATTTTTACATCCCCGGAATGAATCAAACGGTACTGCCCCGGGGTTACCGCCTTAAACCAACCCTCCTTCGCATTTACCAAAGAAACGGCCGTTAGCTCGACAAAGTCGCCACCTGCAAAAATCTCAACCGCTTCGAGCACCGTTTGTTGCGGCAGTCTAGCCGTCCACAAGCCCGGAATGTCGGCCGACTCCGCAGGCTGAATCACAGTTGTACCATCAGACCATGCGATTTCGATTTTACCCAGCGGCTGCTCCGCTAAAAGCTGAATCTCATCGGCCAAAAAGTCAGGCAGATAGCCGATCTCAACTGATTCAAAAGGGGCGATAGGGGTAACATGTTGACGATCAAAAAAGACATCGTCGACCCACACATCTCCCACTTTGTCGGTAATAACATACCGAACATTAAACCTATCAAGCCATTCGGCCGAAGGTATTACGTCAAGATGCTCGCGCAAACGGCCGTCAGTCGTTACCCGGCCGTCAGGCAGAATTGTTTGAGACATAAGCGTGCTATAGCTTTTTAGAGGCAAAATCCCCCCATCAAACCCATCTAACGATGCCAAGCCATACACCATCGGAAAATTTGGCGAAACAATCTCTTTCAGTTTGATACTTACAGTGTAATCATAGAGAGCCTGCTCTGAAAGCTTGCTGGCATAAATCGTATCGATCTCGGCTTGGTCGCCCGGATCAAAGAAGATGTCTGACAAACTAATAAATCGGTCTGGCACAATTTGACTATGCGCATCAGCCTGTAGGCGCAATCCGGCCGGGCGCAAATCGATATAAGCCTCAGGCGTTGTCAGCCGGTTATAAGGCAAACTGCGTGTCGCTATAAAAAGAAAGGCAACGGCTAAGGCAAATAGCACCCACTGCGGTGCAGAGAAATTAATTTGTACTTTTTGTTTACGCTCATCAATCCATACCCAAATCAGAACAAGTGAAATCAGTTCAAGGGTTAGCGCAATAAGCGATAGACTGTTCAACAGGTCGAGTGAAGATTCAGGACCGACTGGAACCCATTGGCTTAAGTAAACAGAGGCTGGATTCCAAAGCAAGAGCAGAAAATAAGCTAACACGGCCCAATTCAACTGCTTTCGTTTGCCTTGCCCCAAGCGATCTAGCCCAAAGCCTGCCAATAGAGCGATGCCGATTGCATACAAAATCAGCCAGCGGGCTGGTACACGGAACAGATCAAAACCAGGCAATCGAGAGTAATACCAGCTGATCAAGTTAAAGCGGCCCAATGCTAAAAACAGTCCAGTTCCAGTTAGTAGAATCGGCTGGATCATTTTGTGCTTAAGCATTCGGTTCAAGCCGTCTTTCCAGCCGATGATAAGTGCCCATATCGCTAAAAATAGTGCCGTTAACGGGATAAATGCCACGTATTCAGTAAAGCCAGCTTGACCAATCGTAGGCAACAGGCTTTGGGTGGCCAGCAACGGATGCCATGAAAACGACAGGACTTCGGCCGTAGTTAAGCCTCCCTGGCGACTTGAAAGCTGAGTCAATTCGTAAGTTGGGATCAGTTGAGCGGCCGAAATTAGCAGGGCTAAAACTGCGCCTCCCCCCAAAAAGAGAAGTGGCCATAAACGCTGCTTGATTGTTAGATTCGGCTGTAATGCTCCCGCGAAGAGCCATAAACCACAAGCGGCTCCAGACAGAAAAACCGTTTGCGTATGCCCGGCTAAAATCTGTAAGGTGAACAAGCCTGCGACCGCGACGACAGAATATAAAGGTTTACTGGCTTGAGTCACATGCCCACTTTTTAACGCAGTTGCTCCCTTATGCCATCCTCTCACAGCAAAACCATCGACAACCACCAACAGCCATGGTAACCAAGCCAGCCCTTCTAATTGATTCACATGCTCAACTTGGGCCGTCAGGTAGCCGCCTAGCGCAAATACAACGGCGGATAAAAGGCCTGCCACCAATGACATTTCTAGTCGTTTATGCGCCAAGCGAAACAGCCCCCAAGCACCGATAACCAGGTGGCTCACAATCGCCAGCTTAACCGCTTGAGGTGGATCGGCCGCTAACCAGAATAGCCAGTTAGGTGGGTAGAAAAAGCCTACTTGGCTGTTCGCCAGCAGAGGCGCACCCATAAAGATATGTGGATTCCAAAATGGGATTTCACCTGCACGTAACGCATCGGCCGCCATTTGCCAATAAGGGTAAAAGTAAAGAAAAGTATCGCCTCGGGCCAAAATTAGATCAGTAAAAACCATGCGGTTGAAAAACAGCACAATCAATCCAGCCAAAAACAGATAGGGCCAAAAAACAGCCCACCGACTACTTTCAATTCGAAATGACATACAGCTCAATTCTACCCTCAGTCGCGACAAGCTCCAGACGATATCCCTCCGCTTCTAATTCAGTCTCAATCTGATTCGCAAACGAGTCGTCTTCCCGCAGTGCCAAAAACCGCTTTTCAGATGCGGCCGGATCATAGAAGGCTTGCAGATTCTCAACCAGCTCACCAGGCTCATCAAACCATTCAACATACACCCCTTTATGAAAAAAATGATAGCGCCAATGCCAGCTATACCAATGATCATAAAGCACCGTACCATAGGGCTCTTCGAGAAGCATTTGTGCGATAGCTGCCGCACCATCATCATTTTGCGGCCGCCCCCCGATAGGATATTGACCAACACGAGCCATACTCGCTTGACCAAGCAAAATTATGCTCAGCACAACAACAGCGATTCTAGAATAAGCTGGATCCAAGTACCTGATAGGTCTGTGCAAAGGCAAGCTCACCAGCCCTAACGCTAGAATTGGCACCAACGGTAAAGCATAACGTGGCTCTAAAAGAGATTGAATACCAACGTGCAACAGCACATAGAAGAGGCTGAAAGAGAGCAGCCCCAGCGCACGGCCGAATTTAAAATCATGATTCTGTTCAATAACAAAGATCAGCCCTATAACCGCGATCAGGGTAAAGGTCCACCCCAAGACAAATACCAATAGCTTCGCCCAAGCCCATATCCGGGGCAAAAAAGCCGAGGCAGAGATTAGACCAAACCCACCATAAGCAGACGTTTGCTGAGACACAAGGTCGATGCCACCACCCGATAACATGTCCCAAATAAAAAGTAATGCAAGACAGGCTGAAAAATGGATCAACCAACGGCCGGCCTCTTTTATAGGCAGCCGGTTTAAATGCCTATCCTTTAGATGATGCCACTCAAACAGCCAAATAAGTGGCAAAAACAGAATCGCCTGATACTTGACCAACAGGGCGATTCCCAACCAGAGGCCAGAAGAAGTTTTGATCGATGGATGCGTTCGCGGCCGGACCGCACACCACAAAGCCATCGTCACAAAAAAGGTCAGCAACGGGTCTGTAAAAGCGGTCGGCGAGAACTGAATCGCAAGTGGGGAAAATGAGACGATCGCGGCCGCCAGAAGGGCACGGTTTTGATTACCTTTGGTCAGATACAATCCGACCCGGCCGACAAGCGGAATGAGGAGGATGCTGGCAAAAAAATTTGGTAAACGAGCCGCCCATTCAACCGGCCCCTGCAGTGGGTAAAAAAGTGCCTGTA